>JALYJV010000357.1 GCA_030775105.1 Pseudomonadota bacterium
GGGGATACGTCATCCACGAGCCGGCCAGACCACCGACGACACCGCCGTAGCTGCCGACCGGGAAGCTGGCCGCAGCCATGCCGGTGTAATGCATGCCGACAACGGCAACACCCATCATCAGCGCAGCGGCGAGGCGCGTGACCAGCCAATAGCGGCGCGAAACCCGGTGCAGGTTGAACAACAACCACAGCATCGCACCCGAAGAGACGACCGCGATGATCGCCGACGCGCCGACCAGCGACGCGCTCCAGACGATGCCAGGCCGGATTTCCATTGCCAGCATTCCGATGTAGTGCATCGCGCAGATGCCGATGCCCATCAGGAACGCCCCTGCAATCACGGTGTTGAGACCCATCGCCTTGCGGCTTGATGCCCACAGTGCAATCAGCGCCACGGCTATTGCAGCGACCAGGGAGGTGACCGTCATGCCAATTTCATAGCTGAGTTCGAACGGCAAGCTGAAGGACTGCATGCCGATGAAATGCATCGTCCATATGCCACTACCCATCATCACGGCACCGAGTACCAGCCAGCGCTTTTCATGCTCGCGGTTGTCGCGGATGCGTTGGACCATATCGATGGCCGCATACGCCGCGAGGCAGGCGATCAGGTATGACACCCACACCAGTGCCGGGTCATAAGTTCCGCTCAGGTAAGTTGCATTCATCGTTAGCCCCGTGATTCCGCTGTGCTGATGGTGCAAGACTGACGAAAAGCCACGCGAAGCTGTAGGCCGTATTTCGGATGGAAACGCTCGTTTGTCGGTGCCACTCCCGGTTGTGTCCGCTGGTCGCATGCAGACGACCGGTGGGCGGCTGTCGTCCACAGTTCCTTGATGCCGCCCAGAGTCATAGGCGTGGCCAGCGCAGCTGGCCTACAGTGCAGCCGGACCTTTTTCCAGCTGATTTTCCTGCCCATGGCGTTTGATATCCCTGCAGCTTCGGCTGCCAGAACCGACGTCGATCATGTCGATGTCCTGATCGTCGGCGCCGGTCTCTCCGGCATCGGTGCCGCCTGCGTGCTGCGGAAGGAGTGTCCGGACAAGTCGTACGCGATCCTTGAGGCGCGCGAAGCCAGCGGTGGTACCTGGGACCTGTTCCGCTATCCGGGCATCCGCTCGGACTCCGACATGTACACGCTCGGCTATTCGTTCCGGCCGTGGAAGGCGGCGAAGGCGATTGCCGACGGTCCGGACATCCTCGAGTACGTGCGCCAGACCGCGAAGGATCATGGTGTCGAATCGAAGATCCGCTACAGACACCGCGTCGTCCGTGCGAACTGGTCCAATGCGGATGCATGCTGGACCGTCGAATCTGAGCATGACGGCGGGATCGTGCGCACGAGCTGCAATTTCCTGTACATGTGCGCCGGCTATTACAACTACGCCGAGGGCTACACGCCGAAGTTCGAGGGCAGCGAGGATTTCGCCGGTCGCATCGTTCATCCGCAGAAGTGGACCGAAGACATCGATTACAGCAGCAAGCGCGTCGTCATCATCGGCAGTGGCGCAACCGCGGTGACGCTGGTGCCAAGCCTGGCCGAGAAGGCCGCGCATGTGACGATGTTGCAACGCTCGCCGACCTACATCCTTTCGCTGCCGGCACGCGACAAGATCGCCAATGTGTTGCGTCGCGTCGCGCCGTCCAGGCTCGCCTACGCCATCACGCGCTGGAAAAACGTCCTGATGGGGATGTTCTTCTTTCATCTGTGCCGGACCCGTCCGGACCTGGTGCAGCGAATGGTCCGCAAGGGCGTGCGCATCGGCCTCGGCCGTGACGCACAGATCGACCCGCACTTCACCCCGACCTACAAGCCCTGGGACCAGC
Organism: Pseudomonadota bacterium; assembly: GCA_030775105.1. GTDB lineage: Bacteria > Pseudomonadota > Gammaproteobacteria > Nevskiales > Nevskiaceae > Solimonas. Next base: position 1,827 of record JALYJV010000357.1, read on the forward strand.
GCATGTGCCTGGTGCCGGACGGCGATCTGTTCAAGACCCTGCGTTCGGGCCGTGCGTCCATCGTCACCGACCAGATCGAGCGCTTCACGACGACCGGAATTCAGCTGAAGTCCGGCGCGCATCTTGATGCGGATCTGATCGTCACCGCAACCGGGCTGAACCTGCAGCTGCTCGGTGGCGCGGAACTCAGCGTCGACGGCCAGCGTGTCGAGGCCTCAAAGACGCTGAGCTACAAGGGCATGATGTGCAGCGACGTGCCGAACCTCGCGTTCGCGATCGGCTATACCAATGCGTCGTGGACGCTGAAGTGCGATCTGACCAGCCTGTACATGTGCCGGCTGCTCAAGCACATGGACGCAAACGGCTACCGCAAGTGCATGCCGCGCAACAATGATCCGGACATGCAGGAACTGCCGCTGATCGACTTCTCGTCGGGCTACGTGCAGCGTGCGATCGACCAACTGCCCAAGCAGGGCGCGCGCACGCCGTGGCGACTGCACCAGAACTATGTGAAGGATCTGATCCTGCTGAAGTACCGATCGGTGGTTGATGAAGGCATGGAGTTTTCGGAGCGTTAGCTGCCCCCGCTTCAGTTCGGATCTCTCGATACACCGTGCGCGAGCGCACGACACTCGAGACGAACCGGGTCTCTTTGTGACAACACATGAAGAGCCCCGTTCGCGTCGAGTGCCGGCGAGGCCGGTGTATCGAGATGCCCGCCCGACACTCAGGTCTGACTCGCCAACGCCTCCACCACCAGCATCTGCGCAACACGGTCCTGCAGCGTTTGCGGCGCATCCAGCTTGAGGCGTCGCAGATGCGGTCGGATTGATACTGGAGTCTGCGCCGGTCGAAAGCCCAGCAGCGCCAACAGCAGCTTCCACTTCGGCGTCTGCGCCGCGCGCTGCTGAACCTGTTTCAGCGCCGCGCCCAGCTTCAACTCATCCGCAGTGAAGTCGCAGCCCAGCGGAAACGCGGCAAAGCGACCTTCCTGCTGGTGGCGCTTGAAGGTCGCCTCGATGCGCTCGAGCCGGTTGTTCTGCCGATGCTCGGGAATGCGGTAATCGGACGGAATCTTGCCAGCGCGTTGCGCCTGTTCGAGCAATTCTTTCTGGAAGCGTGAGTCGGCGATCTCGATCAGGGCCTGCGCGACTTCGCTGTCGGTGCGGGAGCGCAGATCGGCAATGCCGTACTCGGTGATGATGATGTCGCGAAGATGGCGCGGAATCGTCGTGTGGCCGTAGTTGAAGATGATGTTGCTGCTACCGGTGCCGTCGCCGCGTTCGCGTGCGGCGCGCACCAGAAGGATCGAGCGCCCGCGCTGCAACTGGTGCGCCATCGCCACGAAGTTGTACTGACCGCCAACGCCGGAGACGACCTGCAGATTGTCGAGGCCGTCCGAACAGACTGCGCCGGACAGCGTCGCCATCATGCCGGTGTTGATGAAGCGCGCCTCACGCCGCTGCTGCTGGTACAGGCGCGGGTTGTGATCGAGCTGATTGGTCTTGTAGACGCTGGTCATGCAGATCGCGTCGCGCTGGGCGGGTTCCATATCGCGTAGCGAAGCATAGAAGCCGGCAGGCCCGAGGAAGAAGCCGCCATGAAGGCAGATGCCATTGCGCAAAGATTCTCCGAGGCAGCGTACGAGCACGTCACGCGCTTTCGGTTCAGCGACGTTCGCTACGACGCGTTCGCCATCCGGCGCAATGATGTGGCCTTCGTCGTAGCGGGTCCCGGCACTGAAGAATCCGTGATTCTGCAGGATTTCAAAGTCGCTGCCGCGGATCACGCGCACACCGAGTGATTCCAGTCCGTCGAGCACGTCCGCGCTCAACGCCTGCGGATCGCAACGGCCTTCATTGATCAACTGCTGCACGGCCCAGAAGTCATAGACGCGACGCTTGAGAATGCCGTCGCGCATCAGGTGCAGGAAGCCGTCGACAAACATCTCCGTGGCGCTGTACAGGCCCTGCTCGAATGGTGCGAGGCCGCCGAAGTCTTCGATCAGCGATGGACTATGCAGGGCGACACCCAGGTCCGTTGCGGCCGAGCGATACGCTGCGTTGTGCTGATGACGTAACTGCAGCGAATGAACCAGCGCATCGCCGAGTGCGCCGATGCCGATCTGCAGCGTGCCGCCATCGCGGACGAGTGTGCTCGCGTTGAGGCCGATCGCATAATCCGCCGCGTTCACCGCCAGCTTCGGAAACGGGAACAGCGCGCTGCTGTACTGAGGATTGTCGACGATCACATCGAAGAAGTCGGCGCCGACTTCGGCGTCGTTCGTCATGAACGGCAGGTTCTGGTTGACCACACCGACAATCAGGTGCGGTCGTCCGCTGCTGCGCAGCAGCGCCGCCAGCTCCGGCGACGTATCCGGATTGCACGACAGGCTGTAGCGCGTCTCGCAGCCTTCGGTGCGCCTGGCAATGCTCTGCGCCGAGACATTGCAGCCCTGGTTGAAGACATCGCGTGCGGCATGTGTGTAGTTACTGCTGACGTAGTGCTGCTGCGCGGCGGGGTTGCCGATCATCGAACCCGGCCTGAAATAGAACTCGCAGACTTCGACATTGGCCGGCAGCTTGCGCTTGCCCAGTGCGGTGACATAGTCGAGATCCGGCACGCCGGCGAACACGCGATCGACGAAGGGCTGCATGAAATGCTGTTCGATGGCGCTCGCGCCGCGCGGCTTTTCGAGCGACAGGGCGGTGAGAATGCGCAGATGCACACTGGAGTCGCGCTCCGCACGTCGGTACAGCGCGTTGACCAGCTCCACCGGCTTGCCAAGGCCCAGCGGCAGTCCCAGCACGATGCGCTTGCCGACCGTGGCAATGATGCGATCGACGGTGGCTTCGAGTTCGTCTTCGGTGCGGCTGGCAGCGTTCATCGTTCAGCGCTCGCGGTTCGCGAAATGGGTCCGGCCAGGCTGCGTGTCAGTTCGAGCAGACCGCGGATATGCGGTGCGCTGCGGTCCGCGTCGCGGAAAATCAGCGACAGTCGCGCCTTGGGCGTCGGTTTCTGGATCAGACGATAACTCACACCGTCGCTGTGCACCTGTTGCATCGAAGACGGCACGATCGACACCCCCATGCCGGCGGCGACCAGATTGACGATCGACGTCACCTGCGAGGTTTCCTGGACGATGCGCGGCGAGAAGCCGGCGTTGCGGCAGGCACTGATGATCTCGTCATGCAGGCCGGCGCCGACCACGCGCGGGAACAGCACGAAGGGCTCGATCGACAGTGCCATCAGCGGCACGCGCGCGCGCCGCGTCAGCGGATGGCCGGACGGCAGCGCAATGACGAGATCCTCGTCGAGCAGGGTTTCCACGCACAGGCCCTGTTCGTCATCGAGCAGAGGCCGCACGAAGGCGACGTCAATCGACTGATTGCGCACCGCGGCAGCGAGGCCCGGCGTCGTCTGTTCTTCCAGGCTCAGCGCAACATTCGGATACTGACGACGGAACTCACGGATCAGCTTCGGGATCAGCGGATGGAACGGCGCCGAGTTGATCATGCCGACCCGGACCCGGCCGACTTCGCCGCGCGAGACGCGCAGCGCTCTTTCCCTCGCCTGCTCGACTTCCTTGAGGATGCGCCGGGCGTCTTCGACGAAGGCCGCCCCGGCATCGGTCAGGGCGACGCCGCGCGGCAGGCGCTTGAAGATGGTCGTGCCGAGTTCACGCTCCAAGGCTTGGATCTGCTGCGACAGCGGCGGCTGCCCGATGCCGAGCAGTTTGGCCGCGCGGGTGAAGTGCCTGGCATCGGCGACCGCGACGCAGTACCGCAGATGACGAAGTTCCATTTGATATATCCAGATCAGATCGCAACCAGTGCTTTCATATATTGGACGTATCGCGATACGGCGGTCTACATTGGCATCAAGAATATCCGAACAAGTCGTCATACCCGCGCAGGCGGGAATGACGGTTGAGAATGCGAGGAACACGCTGTGAATCAAACGACGACGCTGGGGCCGGACACCGACCCGGAAGAAACCCGCGAATGGCTGGATGCGCTACAGGCCGTCCTCGAACACGCCGGCCCTGAGCGTGCGCATCATCTGCTCGAAACCCTGACCGAGAAGGCGCGTCGCAGCGGCGCGTTCATTCCGTTCTCGGCGAACACGGCGTACATCAACACGATTCCGCCGCATCTCGAAAAGCGTTCGCCCGGTGATCATGCGCTGGAGTGGCGCATCCGCTCGATCATCCGCTGGAACGCAATGGCGATGGTCGTCAATTCCAACCGTGAGCATTCCGGCATCGGCGGCCATATCGCGAGTTTCGCGTCGGCCGCGACGCTGTATGACGTCGGTTTCAATCACTTCTGGAAAGGCCCGGATCATCCGTCCGGCGGCGACCTGATCTACATCCAGGGTCACTGCACGCCGGGCATCTATGCGCGCGCTTTCCTCGAAGGCCGCCTGACAGAAGCCCAGCTCGAACGCTTCCGCATGGAGGCACTCAAGCCGGGTCTGTCGAGCTATCCGCATCCCTGGCTGATGCCGGACTTCTGGCAGCTCGCAACGGTATCGATGGGCCTGGGTCCGATCATGGCAATCTACCAGGCGCGCCTGATGAAGTACCTCGAGAACCGCGGCATCAAGGAAGCCACCGGCCGCAAGGTCTGGTGCTTCTGCGGCGACGGCGAGATGGACGAGCCGGAATCGCTGGGCGCGATCGACATTGCCGCACGCGAGAAGCTCGACAACCTGGTGTTCGTCGTCAACTGCAACCTGCAGCGCCTCGATGGCCCGGTGCGCGGTAACGGCAAGATCATCCAGGAACTCGAGGGGGCCTTCCGCGGCGCCGGCTGGAATGTGCTCAAGGTGATCTGGGGGACCGCCTGGGATGCGCTGATCGCGCAGGACACGAGCGGCAAGCTGCTGCAGGCGATGAACGAAACCGTCGACGGCGAGTACCAGAACTACAAGGCCAAGGGCGGCAAGTACACGCGCGAGCATTTCTTCGGCAAGTATCCGGAGCTCGAGCGTCTGGTCAGCACGATGTCCGACGAGGACATCGCCCAGCTCAATCGCGGCGGCCACGATCCGCACAAGATCTACGCCGCGTATTCGGTCGCCAACGAGCACACTGGCTCACCGACGGTGATCCTCGCCAAGACCGTCAAGGGTTACGGCATGGGCGAAGCCGGCGAAGGCCAGAACGTCACGCACCAGCAGAAGAAGATGGGCGAGGAAGCGCTGAAGGCCTTCCGCGACCGCTTCCAGCTGCCAATCTCCGACGACCAGATCGCGAGCACACCGTTCTACAAGCCGGCCGAGGATTCGCCGGAAATGCAGTACCTGAAGTCGCGCCGCGTGGAACTCGGCGGTTCGCTGCCGGCACGCAAGCCAAACCTGACGCCGCTGCAGATTCCCGAACTCGCGGTGTTCGACAAGATCATCGCCGGCAGCGGCGAGCGCGAAATCAGCACGACGATGGCCTTCGTGCAGATGCTGCAGACCTTGTGTCGCGACAAGAACATCGGCAAGCGCGTCGTACCGATCGTACCGGACGAGGCGCGCACCTTCGGCATGGAAGGCATGTTCCGCTCGCTCGGCATCTATTCCATCGTCGGCCAGAAGTACAACCCGGAAGACGCCGAACAGCTCGCGTTCTATAAGGAAGACATCAAGGGCCAGATCCTCGAAGAGGGCATCACCGAAGCCGGTGCGATGTCGTCGTGGATCGCCGCGGCAACGAGCTACGCCAACCATGGCGAAGCCCTGCTGCCGTTCTTCATATTCTATTCGATGTTCGGCTTCCAGCGCGTTGCCGACCTGTGCTGGGCTGCCGGCGACATGCGCTCGCGCGGCTTCCTGCTCGGCGCGACGGCCGGCCGCACAACGCTCAATGGTGAAGGCCTGCAGCACGAAGATGGCCACTCGCATGTGTTCAGCGCGGTGATGCCGAACTGCCGCAGCTACGACCCGGCCTATGCCTACGAGCTCGCGGTGATCCTGCAGCACGGCATGAAGGAGATGTACGTCGATCAGCAGGACGTCTACTACTACCTGTCGCTGTACAACGAGAATTACAACCACCCGGCGATGCCGCCGGGCGTCGAGAGCGGCATCATCAAGGGCATGTACCTGCTGCGCTCGGAGGACAAGGCGGCGAAGGCGCATGTGCAACTGCTCGGCTGCGGCAGCATCCTGCGCGAGGTCATCGCGGCGGCGGACCTGCTCAAGGAAGAATGGGGCATCACCAGCGATGTCTGGAGCGTACCGAGCTTCACCGAGCTTGCGCGCGATGGCCGCGAGGTCGAACGCTGGAACCTGCTGCATCCGCAGGACAAGCCGCGCAAGTCCTACCTGCAGGAATGCCTGGGCGGCATGACCGGCCCGGCGATCGCGTCCAGCGACTGGATCCGCGCCTATCCGGATCAGATTCGCCCGTATATGCCTGGTACCGGTGCCGATGGCACCGGCAGGCCGATGGCCTTCCATGTGCTCGGCACCGACGGCTTCGGTCGCTCCGACAATCGTCCGGCGCTGCGCGACTTCTTCGAGATCGACCGGCGCTGGATCGTCGTCAAGGCGCTCAAGGCGCTCGCCGAGCAGAAGCTGGTCAGCAACGAAAAGGTTGATCAGGCAATCAAGATCTACGGCATCAAGCCGAACCGCCCCGCCCCCTGGACGGTATAGACCATGGCAAACACGATTGAGGTCAAGGTTCCTGATATCGGTGGCAGCGAAAGCGTGCCGGTCATCGACATCCTCGTCGCCGAAGGCGACGCCGTCGAGAAGGATCAGCCGCTGCTGGTGCTCGAATCCGACAAGGCGACGATGGAGATTCCCGCACCGTCAGCGGGCGTGATCCGCTCCATCAAGGCCAAGCTCGGCGACAAGATGTCCGAAGGGCAGGTGATCTGTCTGTTGGAAACTGCAGACGCCGCCGAGAAGACGGCTGCTCCCGCGCCCAAACCGGCTGCCGAGAAAAAGTCCTCTCCGGCAAAAGCGGCTGCTGCACCAGAGGCAGCACCGCCTGCGCCCACGGCAACATCAGGCGCAGACACAACAACGCGCATTGAAGTCCGCGTGCCGGACATCGGCAACTACAGCGGCATCCCGGTCATCGATGTGCTCGTCGCCAATGGCGACAGCGTCGACAAGGAACAGCCGCTGGTGGTGCTCGAATCCGACAAGGCGACGATGGAAGTGCCGGCGCCTGCAGCGGGCAAGATTGAGGGCCTCGCGCTCAAGGTCGGCGACAGGGTTTCACAGGGCGATCTGGTCAGCTTCCTGATCGGTGCGGCTGGAGCAGCAGCACCTGCGACTCAAGCCGCGCCGGCGAAAGCTGCCGAAGCCGGGCCCGAGACTGCCAAGCCGGTGCCCGCGTCCGCGCAACCCGTCGAAGCTGCAGCGCCCGCACCTGCGCCTGCACCGCAGGAATCCGGCGCCATACCGTACGCCGGCCCGGCGACGCGACAGTACGCGCGCAAGCTCGGTGTGGAGCTTTCGCAGGTCAAGGGCAGCGGCCCGCGCGGTCGCATCGTCATCGAAGACGTGCAGGCCTTCGTCAAGCTACGCCTTGCTGGCGGATCTGCCACGGCGTCCGCAGTCACAGGCGGCTCCGGCATTCCACCGATCCCGGCCGTCGACTTCTCGAAGTTCGGACCGGTCGAGAACAAGCCACTCGCGCGCATCCGCAAGCTGTCGGCGCAGTTCCTCCACCGCAGCTGGGTCAACGTGCCGCATGTCACGCAGACCGATGAAGCGGATATCACGACGCTCGAAGAATTCCGCAAATCGATGTCCGCCGAGCTGGTCGCCAGCGGCGGCCCGAAGCTGACGCTGCTGCCATTCATCGTCAAGGCTGTGGCGCTGGCGATGAAGAAGTATCCGGAGTTCAACTCCTCGCTTGCGCCGGACGGCGAGAGCCTGATCATGAAGGGCTACTGCAACATCGGCTTTGCCGCCGATACGCCGAACGGCCTCGTCGTGCCGGTGATCAAGGATGTCTGGAGCAAGGGCATTGCCCAGCTCGCAGAAGAGAGTGCGGCGCTCGCCAAGATCGCGCGCGACGGCAAGCTCAAGCCGGACCAGATGCAGGGTGGCTGCTTCTCGATCTCCAGCCTCGGCGGCATCGGCGGCAGTCATTTCACGCCGGTCGTCAATGCGCCGGAAGTCGCGATTCTCGGCGTGTCGAAGGCGCAGATGAAGCCGGTCTGGGACGGTGCGCAGTTCCAGCCGCGTTTGATGTGTCCGCTGTCGCTGTCTTACGATCATCGCGTGATCGACGGTGCCTATGCCGCGCGTTTCACCGTACACCTGGTCGAGCTGATTGCAGATATCCGCCGACTGACGCTCTGACCAGTAGCCGACGTATCATTCGACGACTCGAAGAGGGATCGATATGCCTGCGAAGAAGACTGTTGCGACTGCCAAGAAGCCCACCGCCAAGAAGGTGGCCAAGACCACGAAGACTGCGACACCTGCAAAGTCAAAAGGCAAGGCCGCCAAGCCGGCAGCGGCGAAGCCCAAGGCCAGCGAGCTCGCCGCAAAGCCGGCGCCCAGGACTGCAGCTGCACTGAAGCCGGCCGCCAAGGCAGCACCCAAAGCCGCGCCGCCTGCGAAGACAAAAGTGGCCGAAGCCCCGGCACCAAAGGCCGCTGTCGCGCCGAAGCCGGTTGCGAAGCCTGCGGCAAAGGCCGCCCCCGTTGCGGCACCTAAGACTGTCGCGCCCGTGAAGCCAGCCACGAAACCTGAACCTGTTGCCGCCGCTGTTCCGAAAGCGGTTGCGCCTCCGGGGAAGCCTGTCGCAAACGTGGAAATCAAACCGGTTGTAGCACCGAAACCTCCCGCACCCACAGCTCCGCAGCCTGAGAAGAAGAGCGTGATCAAACTGCCGACGCAGAAGCCGCAACCCTGGTCATTCGGCGGTCGCGGCCCACGCTTCGGCTCCAGCGGCGATGCCAAGGCGCGCCCGGATGCGGAGCGTCTCGCCGGCAAGTCACGCAAGGTGCATTGAATCGGCGCGAGCGGCACATCCACCGTGCCGTTCAGCGTAAAGCTGACTGAGTGCTGAAGCGGCGGAAGTTTTCCGTGCGCGCTACGGGTGTTGTCGCCGCAATGAGGTTGTTAAACTCGCTGCGCTATGAAATTCAAAGTGATTCTCCTCGCAGTTGCACTCTTTCCCCCCGCTTTCGCTTTTGCCCAAGACAAGCAGCAGTACATCAGTGACGAAATCACGGTCACGGTCCGCGATGGACCGCGCAACGATGCAACCTATCTGGGCATGCTCAAGAGCGGTGACCGCGTCACCGTGCTGGAGTCGCTCGGCGAGGCCAGCTTCGCCAGGGTAAAAACCTCGACCGGCAAGGAAGGCTGGATCACCGCACGCTTTCTGACCGACCGGCCCGCCGCGCGTGAGGCGCTGAACGCGGTTCAGCGCGACCTCAAGACCGCACAGGCTCGCATCGCCGAACTCGAAGGCAGCCTCAACACCGCTCAGGGCAATCTCGCGCAGGCGCGCCCGGCGCTTGAGCTTGCGAAAGAGAACGATCAGCTGCGCGCGCAGATCAGCGAGCTGCAGCGCGCCATGCAGGAGACGGAACTCCGCTTCAACGAGCAGAAGGCGTCGCGCAAGACGATGGCCACCGGTGGCGTGCTGGTAGCAGCCGGCATTTTTCTGGGGCTGTTGCTGCCGTGGATCGGCAGCTCGCGCAAGCGTCGTCACCGGGGTGATTTCTAGTCAGGGATAACCATGCGCCGTGCTGCAGCGACACTCGTATCCATTGTGATCGTCACCGTCGCCGCAGCTGGCGTGTGGTTCCTCGCAGTGCGGCCTGCTGCGGATCTGCGCTGGGCACAGACGCACACGCTGGCAGCGACCGGGATCAACGAGCCTGCCGCGCTGACCGCGCGCTGGTACGGCACCACCGCCGTGCTGCTGCAGGCCGGCGACGAGGCGATCTTCATCGACCCGTTCTTCACCCGACCGGAAGGGGTGTGGCCGATGCTGCGCAATGCGCAGATCGCCCCTGATGAAAAACGGATCGCCGTCTGGCTCGCGCGCGTTGGCGTGACCGCACTGCGTGGCGTGCTGGTGTCGCACTCGCACTTCGATCACGCGATGGACGCAGGTGTTGTCGCCAGACAAACCGGCGCACTGCTGGTCGGCTCACAGAGCACGGCGAATATCGGTCTGGGCGCAGGCCTGCCGGCGGAGCGGATCATCGTCGCAACCGACACGGGATCCCTCGCTCAACCAATCACTCTTGGTGCGTTTCGCGTGCGCTTCCTCGCCGGTGCGCACGCCGGTGCCACCGGCGGTGCGCCGACCGGCGACATCGTCAAGCCACTGGTCCCGCCAGCAAGCTATGCGGATTATCGGCAGGGCGGCACGTATTCGATCGTCGTCGAACACGGCGCGGACACCGTGCTGTTTCATGGCAGCGCCGGTCATGTCGACGATGCGCTCAAGGACGTGCATGCGGATGTGGTATTCCTCGGGGCCGCGCTCGTCAGCAAGCCGGCTGAGTATCTGCAGCAGGTCGTCGATGCCGTCGGCGCAAAGCAGGTCGTGCTGACCCACTGGGACGATTTCACGCGCTCGCTGGATCAACCACTGCGGCCGATGCCCGTCGTCGTCAATCTCGCGACATTCGGTGAAGTGCTGGCGGTGCGCACCGATCTCAATGCGGGTGTTGCGCCGCTGGGACAGGCAATCAGGCTCAGCGCGAACGATCCGTTACCTTGATACCGCGGCAACCGGACTCGGCGCTGCGGCCAGCGACAGGCCGGACGAAAAGCCGACGCGGCTTTCAATGAAGCCCAGCAGCCGGCGCCGCTCCCATGGCAGGCGATGACCGGCAAACAGCTCCGCTCTGGAAACCTCACGCAATTCGGACAGCAGGCTGACCGCCAATTCATCAGGCCGGATCGCTCCGCAGGCATGCAGTTCGGCTTCGAGCATGCGCGTGAAGATCTGCGACAGCGCATCCAGATGCGCCTGGGTCTGGGTCTGCTCGGCAACTTCGATCATGCGCAGGCGTTCTTCCCGGCGGCGGAAGCAGGCCTCCCAGAACGCTTCGATGGCGACGAACAATCGGCGCGGACCCGCCTGCAGACCCGTCATCGCATCGGTGATGCTGTCGACCAGGCTGCGTAAGTACTGCATGTATTCGCCGCGCAGCTGGTGCGCTTCGGGAAGATTCGGGTCGGCGGGATTCTGCGTCATGGTGCCAGCATGGACCAAAGCCCTGCGAGCGCGCCTCCCCCCAGACAGGGGGTTTTGTGCGCTATTGCCCACATCCGATGCTGCAAATTGACGACATCGTCGCTTTGCGACAAAGAACGGCGGGCTTCAGCCCTCGGTGCCGCCCTTTCGCAGGATCTGCTCCACCGTATCCTGCGCAATCGGGTGATAGCCCGGTTTGGCCTCGCGGAAGATCTGCGCTGCGAGTTCGCGGTCTTCAGGGTGCTTGACCAGTTCACGATACGCCGGTGTGATCAGCAACATGCGGCCGATCGTCAGCAGATGCCTGCGCATCGCCGCGTAGGCCGGTTGATAGCGCTGCTGCGCAGCCAGGCGGAACCAGCGTGCCGCCACCGCGGCGTTGGTCGTCTCCGACAACGCAAACGCGCGATCGAGTTCGGCCATCTTCGCCGCGCTCAGCTGCGCCGGCATGTTGTCGAGAAAGTATCGCCACTGATGCGGCGACCAGCCGCTGGTCTGCAGATCCGCAGCCTTGATGGTCCCGGCAAGCCAGGCACCGCGCTGAGCATCGACCTGCGCAAACGCATCGGACTGCGGCCACGGCGTATTCCCCGGCATCTGCGGCGAGCTCATCCACGCAGTGATCTCTTCCTGGGTCACGACGTCCGGAAAGTGCTGCAGCATATGCTTGTCGAGATACGCGAGGAACAAGGGCGTCGTCACGCTCCCGAACGCGTGGCGGCTGAACCAGCCGCGCAGAAAAGCATCGAATCGCTCGCGGCCGAACTTCGATTCGAGCCAGGCGAGAAACAGCGCGCCGCGTTCGTACGGCACATCGGACACGCCATCGTCGGGATCGCGCCCCCGCAGATCGGGCATCAGGGTCTTGTCGTCATCGCGCTCGAGGCGTGTCAGCGTGTCCTTCAGATCGTTCGCACCCAGCGCCCGTTCCTGGTTGCCACGGTCTGCGCCGTAGACCTCTTCCATGATCCGGTAGGTCAGGTGGTTGGTGAATCCTTCGTTGAGCCAGAAGTCGTTCCAGCTCGCATTGGTCACGAGGTTGCCGGACCAGGAATGCGCGAGTTCGTGCGCGACCAGAGACACGAGCGACTTGTCGCCGGCGATCACCGTGGGCGTGGCGAAGGTCAGCCGCGGATTTTCCATACCGCCGTAGGGGAAAGCCGGTGGCAGGATCAGCAGGTCGTAGCGACCCCAGCGATAGGGGCCATAGAGCGCCTCGCTGCGCACTATCATCTGCTCGGTGTCTTCGAACTCCTTCGCCGCGCGATCGACCACCGAAGGCTCGGCGAAGATGCCGGTGCGTTCACTCATCGCCTTGAAGCGCAGGTCCCCCACCGCGAGCGCGATCAGGTACGACGGAATCGGCTGAGGCATGTGGAATTCGTAATCGCCGTTGCGTGGCGCTTGGAGATCGAACTCTGCGCTCATCACCGCGACGAGTGCCGGTGGCGTATGGATGCGCGCTTCGTAGGTTGCGCGGATCTGCGGACTGTCCTGCAGCGGAATCCAGCTGCGCGCATGGATCGCCTGCGACTGCGTGAACAGGAACGGATGCCTGCGATCGCTGGTCTGCGCCGGCGTCAGCCACTGCAGGCCTGAGGCCTTGGGGCTGGTCGCGTAACGCACACGCACGCGGTCCGCACCGGCGGGCATGGTGATGCGCAGCGCGCTGCCGAGCACCGGATCCGCCTTGTCGACGCTGAACATTGTCGGTACGAATGCTTCGTCGCCGACTGCAGCCGCAACTCCGCGAATGTCGAGATCGCGCGTGTCGAGGATCAGCGTCGTCGCCTCCGGATCGAGCCGCTTGAACCGCAGTTCGACCGCACCGGCCAGCGTGCGCTGGGCGAAATCGACGCGCAGGTCGAGCGCGATGTGCTCGGTCTGGAACGCAGCGGTGTTCGCATACGAGTGCGCGTCTTCGACCACGCCGACCTGCATTGAAACCGGGCGTCGTGCCGGGTCAACGGCGGCGCAGGCGCCGAGCAGCAGAACCATCGCAGTCGTCAGCATCGTGCGGATCATATTCAGCGTCCCCCAAGGCAAGAGTGCCGATGGTACTCAAAAGCCGGATTCAATTTTCCGTGGCATCGGCACACGGATCGGTCCATGATGTGGCACTTCGCCATTCCGGAGATGTACATGTCCATCCACAACCGTCGCGCCGCGCTGGGGCTTGCGCTGATTGTCGCCGCCAGCACAGCGCTCGGCGCCTGCCAGGGAGGCTCGCCGATGCCCGCACCAGAGGCCACTCCGGTGGCCGGATTCGTGACCGATGTCCCGGCCTTCGAGCAGTTCGTCGCAACGCAGCCGACGCCGATTGCCTTCAAGCTGAAGTATCCGGACGTCACGCTGATTCTGCCGGGTCAGATGGCGACCAAGGAACTGCGCGGCAACAACAGCCGCTACTTCGCAACGCTGGATGAGCAGGGCCGGATCACCGGCGGCAAGTTCCAGTAAGCCTGTCCCGTGACGCAAAAAGCCCGGCAATCGCCGGGCTTTTTGTTTGCCGCGCGTGATCTGCCTTTACTTTTTCTTGGTCGCCTCGATCTGGATGCGGATCTTGACCTCTTCGCTGGCACCGGTCGGTGAGTACTTGGAGATGCCGAACTCGCTGCGCTTGATCGTCGTTTCCGCATCGGCGCCGCAGTGCGGTTTCTTGAAGAACGGATGCTCGGCACAGGCGAAGTGGGTGACCGTCAGTGTCACCGGCTTGGTCACGCCATGCAGGGTCAGGTCGCCCTCGACCGAAGCCAGCTTGTCGCCGCTGAAGATCAGCTTGTTCGACTTGTAGGTGATCGTCGGGTACTTGGCGACGTCGAAGAAGTCTTCCTTCTTCAGATGTTCGTCCAGCTTGGGCACCGCGGTCTGCAGTGAATTGGCGTTGATCGCGATGTCGACCGCGCCGGTCTTGTTGGCCATGTCCAGCGTCACGGTCCCGGTGGTTTCGGTGAAGCCGCCGGTGGTCGTCGAATAGCCCATGTGCAGGATGCTGAACTGCGGATGCACATGCGAGCCTTCGAGTTCATAGACTTCAGGTGCGGCGTTCGCTGTGAAGCTGGTGGCGAACAGTGCGGCGGCAGCGATGAGTCGTTTCATTGCGGATGCTCCTTGTGGTCAGAACTGATGGTGTTCAGGGTTTGTTGATCAGGTGCAGGCGGAACTTGACCGGCACCGTGTTGGCGACCAGATCGCTGTCGTTCCACTCACCGCCGCCGATGCCGAAATCGGATCGGTTCAGCTGCAGCGCACCGCTGACATTCAGTGAACCGTCTCTGGCCTTTTCGATGGTCAACGGCACAGTCAGCGGACGGGCTTTGCCGCGGATATTCAACGTTCCCTTGGCTTCGTAGCGATTGCCGCCGAGCAACTTGAGCGCGCTGCTCTCGAAAGTCGCCTTCGGAAACCCGGCCTGGTTGAGCCAGGCATCTTCAAGCGCCACGGCGTCGGCATCGGCATCGCCGGTGCTCAGGCTCGCGATCTCGACATTGATCCGCGCCGATGCACTGTCGGGCCTGGCGGGATCCAGCTCCACGGTGCCGTCGAAGCGGGTGAAGCGGCCGCTGACGTCGACACCCATCTGCGTCACCTGGAACGTGATCTCGCTGGTCGCGGGATCAACAACGCGCGGCGCGGCCTGCGCAGTTGTGCACAGCATCGCGCCGATCAGTACGAACCGGCTCCAGCGCAAAACATTCATCCCACTCTCCGAGCTGAAAATGCAGGCAGCATGCGCTGCAGGACTCCGTCGCGATCAACGATCGCATGTTTGAGCGCTGCTGCAACGTGCAGCGCAACAACAGCCAGCAACATCTTGTTCAGGGCCCAGTGGATCTGCTCCAGCGCAGCACCCAGCGGCGGGTTCTTGCCCAGCAGATCCGGAATCGGCAGCACGCCGAACAGCACGGTGGGAAAACCCTTGGCCGAACTCATCAGCCAGCCGGACAGCGGCACCAGAATGACGAGAAGATACAGCAGGCGATGAGTAATCTCCGATGCACGCCGCGCCCACACCGGCATCGTCGCCGGCAGGGCTGGCGGTGGCACCCGCCAGCGCCAGACCAGGCGCAGCAGCATCAGCGTGAAGATGCTGACGCCGACCCACTTGTGATACGAGAACAGCTTGAGCTTGGTCGGTGACATCCTGAGGTCGACCATGTAGAAGCCCAGCGTAAAGACCCCCACCAGCAGCACTGCTGTCAGCCAGTGTGCGAGTTGTGCCGTCACGCCGTAACGCGCAAGCTCGCGGGGTGTCGCCGACATCGGCTTGCTGTTCATGGTCACAAGGCAGTCTTGACGTGGGTTCGACACGCTAATCCGTCTGAGGTTCCGGTTCAATTCGTAGAGCGGCCATGGCCTCCCGAACGCACCTGCATTCGCCAGTTTTTTCCTTGTCATGTCTGCTTGGCCTCGTGCTTTTGCTGGGCATCTGCGCCACACACCACGCCGAGGCCGCAATGCCCACTGCCGAGACGCCATCGACCCAGGACGCGCGAACCGAGATTTCAGCACCGCCGCTGGCGGATCTGCTCGCTGTCGATCAGGTCGCGGAACGGTATGTGCGGCTGGTCCTCGCCGTCGGCGAACATGACGATGGTTATGTCGACGCCTACTACGGGCCGGGTCTGTGGCGCACGGAAGTGCAGACGGCGCAGATGCCGCTCGCGCAGATCGACGCCGGTGCGCAGGCCGCCGTCGCCCAGTTGCAGGCACTTCAGTTGCCGCAGGAACCGATGGTGCGTCTGCGCCAGCGCTTTCTCCAGCGTCAGCTCGAAGCCTTGAGTGTGCACGTGCGCAAGCTGCGTGGCGCGCAGCTGCGCTTCAATGACGAAGCAAAGGCGCTGTACGACGTCTTGCCACCCGCGCTCGATCGTGTGGCGCTGACCGATCAACTGAATAATCTTGAAACGCTGTTGCCGGCAGGCAAGGGGACTTTGTCGCAGCGCTACAACGACTACCTGCAGCGCTTCGCGATTCCCGCGGACCGGCTTGAATCCGTCATGCGCGTGACGATCGACGAAGCACGGCGGCGCACGGCCCGACGCATCAAGCTGCCGGAAGGTGAGCAGTTCGAGCTTGCATTGGTCAAGGACAAGCCCTGGAGTGCGTACAACTGGTACCAGGGCAATTTCCTCAGCCGCATCGAGATCAACACCGATCTGCCGGTAACGGCGGCGCGCGTGATCGAACTCGCGGTGCACGAGGGCTATCCCGGCCATCACGTCTACAACAGCCTGCTGGAGCAGGCACTGGTGCGCGGGCGCGGCTGGATCGAGTACTGCGTGTATCCGCTGTATTCGCCGCAGTCGCTGATTGCCGAAGGCAGTGCCGACTTTGCAATCGACCTGAGCTTCTCGATCGACGAGCGTGCTGCGTTCTATCAGGAAGTGCTGTTTCCGCTCGCCGGCTTTGAGCCGGCCGAGGCCAGGCGTTATGCGCAGATCACCGAAGCCGCGAAGTTCACCGGCATGGCGACGATCGACGCGGCGCGCAACTGGCTCGATGGCCGCGCGACCGAACAGCAGGTTCTGAAACAACTTCAGGATGAGGCGCTGGCGACACCAGAGCGCGCGCGCCAGCGTCTCGCTTTCTTCCGCGGCTATCGCAGCTACATCGTCAACTATTCGCTCGGCGAAGCGCTGGTCGAGACCTATGTGCAGACCCTGGCCGGCGATGACGCGACGACGCGCTGGCTCGTGTTTGCCGACCTGCTGGCATCGCCGGCGCTGCCGGCAGATCTGGAAATCCCGGACCCGAAGAAGTGACGCGGCGCGGTCAATTCACAGTGCCGTAGACGTAGGTCGACTGCAGGCCCAGCGGCAGCCCGGTGGCCCAGTACAGCAGCAGGAAGATCGACCACACCACCAGAAAGCTCAGCGAGAACGGCAGCATCATCGCGGTCACGGTGCCGATGCCGGTGTTCTTGACGTAGCGCTGGCAGAACACGACGACCAGCGGGAAGTACGGCATCAGCGGCGTGATGATGTTGGTGCTCGAATCGCCGACGCGATATGCCGCCTGGGTCAGATCGGGCGAGATGCCGAGCTGCATCAGCATCGGCACGAAGATCGGCGCCAGCAGCGCCCACTTCGCCGAGGCCGAACCGACGAACAGATTGATGAACCCGGTCAGCACGATGATGCCAACGATGGTGATCGCGGACGGCATAGCCAGCGCCTGCAGCAGCGCCGCGCCTTCGAGCGCCAGCAGCACGCCTAGGTTCGACGCGCCGAAGGCGGCGATGAACTGCGCGATGAAGAACATGATCACCAGGTAGTAGCCCATGCCACTCATCGCCTTGGCCATGCCCTGGATGATGTCGCGCGAGCTTTTGACGGTGCCGGCCGCGTAGCCGTAGACGACACCGGGGATCAGGAAGGTCAGAAAGATCAGCGGCACGATCGACTGCATCAACGGCGCCGCCCCGTCGGCCAGCGCGCCGGACGGTGCGCGCCATGCGGATGTCGACGGCAGCGCAGTGCCGATCAGCGCGACGATGCCCAGTGCCATCGCGATCAGCGCCACCTTGAGTGCGCGGCGTTCGTGCGCCTCCAGCGGCTGCATCTTCGGCAGCTCGGACAGGTCGCCGTCGAGCGCGGTGCCGCGCAGTCGCGGTTCGACGATGCGATCGGTGATCAGCCAGCCGAGACCGACGATGACCACTGACGACGCAGTGGTGAAGAAGTAATTGTTGAGCGGATTGAGCGTGACGGCCGGGTCGAGAATCTGTGCGCCGGCCTGCGAGATGCCCTGCAGCATCGGATCGAGCGACGACGGCACGAAGCTCGCCGAAAAGCCACCCGAGACACCGGCAAAAGCCGCGGCGATGCCGGCGAGCGGATGACGGCCAGCGGCATAGAAGATCACGCCGCCGAGCGGAATCACCAGCACGTACCCGGCATCGACCGCGGTGTGGCTGACGATACCGACGACGATCACCATCGGCGTCAGCAACCAGCGCGCGGTCACCACCAGCATCGCGCGCAATCCGGCGTTGATGAAGCCGGTGTGCTCGGCGACGCCAATGCCGAGCATCGCCACCAGCACGACGCCGACCGGGTGGAAGGTGACGAAGGTCTTCACCATCGCCGCAAGAAACGCAGTCAACTCGGTGCCTGACAGCAGGTTCTTGACCTGCAGCGGCGTTCCGGTCCGCGGATCGATCACATCGAAGCTCACGCCGGACAACAGCCAGGACAGCACCCAGACGATCAGCAGCAGCGCGATGAACAGAATGGTCGGGTCGGGCAGCTTGTTGCCGACGCGCTCGACGGCGGCCAGCGCGCGCTCGATGCGCGAAGCCCCGGCTGGCAAGGATTCGGTCACGGAATGGCTCGGTTGGGGAAATCCTGACCCGGGGGCCTGCACCCAGGCGCACTGGACCGGGATTTCAAGGGGTCAGGTCGGGAAAAGTATAGCGGCTAGTCCACTGGACCCGTGACTTCGCACCCTGATGAGTGCGTCAGGCGGGATGCGATGCGCGGAAGAAAGCGCAGGAATAGCCCAGCTATCTCGAGCATTTCTGACAACGCGGCGCGCCCGGATGGCGTGCTCAGCAGGGAGTGGAATGTCATCGGTTCAGTGGACTAGCCAGCGTCTACCTCATCGAACCCGTTTTGCATGCAGGCGTCGGCATAGGACAATCAGGTCTGATCTTCCGGATTCCGCCGTCCTATGCCTCTTTCGTACGCAATTTTCGATGTCTTCACCGACACGCCTCTCAGCGGCAATCCGCTGGCGATCGTGCAGGACGCCGACGCTCTGACCGCTGCGCAGATGCAGAAGATTGCGCGCGAGTTCAATCTGGCGGAAACCGTCTTCCTGCAGACCCCGACGCCGGTCGACACCGGCGCCACCGCCCTGGTCCGCGCCCGCATCTTCACACCGATGCGAGAGTTGCCGTTTGCCGGGCATCCGACCGTCGGGACTGCCTGTTTTCTTGCCGAACAGGGCATCGCGCCAGCGGGCGACGATCAGCGCATCGTGCTGGAACTTGGCATCGGCCCGGTATCGGTGCGGCTGCGGCGCGCGGAGAACCGCCCGGTGTACGCCGAATTGACCGCTGCGGTGGCGCCAGAGTACGGCCCGACTCGGCCGACCACCGAAGCGGTGGCGACCATGCTGGGACTGGAACCGGCTGATCTGGTCAGCGAGGGCGAATCCGTACGCACCGCGTCATGCGGCATGCCGTTTGTGCTGGTGCCGCTGCGTGCGCCCGAGCTGCTCGCCGCGATCAACCTCGACGTGACGCTGATGCAGCGCGGCCTCGCCGGGCAATGGTCGCAGCAAATCTATGTCTACGCCCGTGGCTATGAAGGCGAGTTGCGCGCACGCATGTTTGCACCGGATCTCGGCATTCCCGAGGACCCGGCCACCGGTGGCGCTGCCGTCGCACTTGCCGGAGCGCTCGCGATGGAGTCGCCCATCACCGAAGGCCGCCTGGATTGGGTGATTCACCAGGGCGTGGAGATGGGGCGGCCAAGCCAACTGCACATCTCGGCGGATCGTGCCGGCGGCAGAGTGACCGCAGTCCGCGTCGGCGGTCATGCGG
>JALYJV010000358.1 GCA_030775105.1 Pseudomonadota bacterium
GGGCCGCGAGATTGGTCGGGTCGGAAACGGCAACAAATATCTTCCTGCCGCGCCGGATCAACGGCAATGCGTGAGCCTTGCGAAGAACCTTCTCGCCAATGTCCTTGGAGATGGTGAAGTCGATATCGATTCCGCCCAGGTCAATCAGCGGGACACCGAACTCGTTGCTGGCGGCCTGCGCAATGACTATCGGCTTGGCAGCCTTGGCTTCGACGAGCACGGCGACCAGGGCCTGGCCAGCTTTCAAGGCCTTTTGCTGATGTCCGCGCGCCGCTTCCTCGGTCAGGATGCCGTCGCTGACCAGGCGACGGGCAAGCCCGTTGAGGTATACGCCGGTCGGATTCTGCAGGGTTGTGGACATGGGGACATTGCCTGGAAGCATCGATATCCCTCAACTATAGAAGGTCAGCCCAGCGAGTCAATGAATATCGGAAGTGACGACCGATCCGATTCAATGAGCAGCCCGCTGATCCGGCACAATAGACAACAGACCGGGTACAGAACAATTCAGCGGGGGCGCCGATTTGACTCAGCTTTCCATCATCCTGCCGGCCAAGAATGAGGCCGCAGCGCTGGCTACGCTGCTGCCGCGGTTGCGCGCGGCGCAGCCAACAGCCGAGATCATCGTGGTCAATGACGGATCCACCGACAATACGGTGGAGCTCTGCAGCGCCAATCAGGTGGTTTGCCTCACTTCGCCGTATTCGATGGGTAACGGCGCAGCCATCAAGCGCGGCGCACGCGCTGCCAAGGGCGACATCCTGGTATTCATGGATGCCGATGGCCAGCATGACCCGGCACTGATCGAGCGTCTGCTGCAGCGCCTTGATGAAGGCTTCGACATGGTGGTCGGTGCGCGAGACCGCAGTGGCCAGGCGAGCTGGTATCGAGGGATCGCCAATCGTTTCTACAACAGGCTGGCGAGCTGGATGACCGGTCATACCGTACTGGATTTGACGTCTGGCTTTCGTGCGGTCAAGGCGTCACGGTTTTGCGAGTTTCTCTATCTGCTTCCAAACGGGTTCTCGTATCCGACGACCAGCACGATGGCGTTCTTCCGCAGCGCCTATCCGGTGGCCTATCTGCCCATTCCGGTCTATGAACGGGTCGGAACCAACAGCCACATTCGATTGTTACGTGACGGCCTGCGCTTTCTGTTGATCATCTTCAAGATTGCGACGCTGTATTCGCCGCTCAAGTTGTTTGTACCTGCATCAGCCCTGTTTTTCGCGATCGGTCTTGGTTACTACGCCTATACCTTCGCGAGTTCTGGCAGATTCACCAACATGACCGCGCTGCTGTTCAGTGCGGCAGTCATCGTATTCCTGATTGGACTGGTTTCCGAGCAGATTACGGCGCTGACCTATCGCAAAGACCAATAGTCGCGTCAGCAGTCGGCCAGCTCATGCTTTTCAATTCCTGGACGTTCCTGGCGTTTTTCGCCATTACCTTCTGTGTCCACCGCGCGACGCCGACATGGCGGGGCAAGAAGTGGGTCTTGCTGGGCGCAAGTTACGTCTTTTATGCGGCCTGGAATCCGCCCTATGCGCTTATCCTGCTGTTGTCGACTTTCGTCGACTGGATTGTCGCTCGCATGATCTGGCAGTCGGAGGGTGCGCGCATCCGCCGCTGGCTGTTGCTGCTCAGCCTGGTAGCGAATCTCAGTTTGCTGGGCTTCTTCAAGTATGGCGACTTTCTGCTCCGCAATACGCAGGCCCTGTTGCTGACTCTCGGCATCGACTATGCCCCCCCGGATTGGTCCATCGTATTGCCCGTAGGCATCTCGTTCTACACATTTGCTTCCCTGTCCTACACGATCGACGTATATCGTCGACAAATTCGCGGCGACGCCAGTTTCGGCGACTACGCACTCTTCGTCAGTTTCTTTCCGCACCTGGTTGCGGGTCCGATCGTACGTGCGAGCGCGCTGCTGCCGCAGTTCGCCCAGGCACGAACTGCCACTGCCGCGCAGTTCGGATGGGGGGTGGCTCTGACGATCTCCGGGCTGTTTTGCAAAGTCGTGCTTGCGGACTATGTCTTCGCACCGGCAGTAGACGCGGTTTACGCTCATCCGTCCTTGAGTGTTTTCGACGCATGGCTCGGCGTATTCTGTTTCTCCGGCCAGATCTACTATGACTTCAGCGGGTACTCGCTGTGTGCCATCGGTCTGGCCCTGTGCTTCGGCTTCTCGTTTCCGGATAACTTCCGGCAACCGTACGCAGCGCGCGGTTTCTCCGACTTCTGGCGGCGCTGGCATATCTCGCTGTCCACTTGGCTGCGCGACTATCTGTACATCCCGCTCGGCGGCAGCCGCCGTGGACCTCAGAACGCCTACCGCAATCTGTTTTTGACAATGCTGCTGGGAGGGCTCTGGCACGGCGCGTCGTGGATGTTCGTTCTCTGGGGCGCCTTGCACGGGACCTATCTGGTGGTCGAAAGGGCACTGTATAAAGGGAGTACGGCGGCGGGGCAGAATCGACAGTTACTGTTGACTGCGCTCACTTTCGTTGTCGTGACGCTCACCTGGATTCCATTTCGAGCGCCTGACTTCGCCACAGCATCGGGAATCGTCGGTGCCATGCTGCTGATGGTCGAGCCGGGGAGCAGCGCCGTATTCACGGAAATGACCTTGCTGATGTGCACAGGAACCCTCGTTGCCACCTTGATATGGCAATTTCACCTTAGGGACTCATCGCTGGAAGTGGTTGCTGCGCGCACACCCGAAGGTACGAGAGTGGTTGTGCTGGGCCTGCTTCTGACCGCGATGTACCTATGTTCTGGAGGCGATCAGCGTGCTTTCATCTACTTCCAGTTCTGAGCCAACAATGAACTGTCGTCCGGTTCCGGCTGGCAGATGGGTCATTGTTTGCGCCATTGCTTTCGCGCTGTTCTCCGTTTTTGTTCTCGCTCTTGAGTTCGCACTGGCCTACCGCGGGATTGATACGACGGTAGCGGATACTGTCGATCGCTGGCTGACTCAGCGCGCGCGAGCCAACCGCCTGGGTTCTCAAGCCTTGGCGCTGGTTGGTGCTTCGCGCATCCAGTTGGGTGTCGATCTTTCAGAACTGGACGCGCTGACTGGGATGAAAGCGGTGCAACTCGCAATTGACGGCTCCAGCTTTGTCCCCGTACTGCGCAACCTGGCTGAGGATGAAGGATTCACCGGGTCAGTCATCGTTTCATACAATCCCGAAGTGTTGATCAATCCGCGCGATGCCGACGCAGCATCCGACTACGTATCGGAATGGACCAAGTCTGGCGAGAGCATGGCAGCTGAGTTGCCCGTGACCTATTCCGTGGTCGAGCGTCGCCTGGAAACCTGGCTGCACTCGAGTCTGCGCAGCTACGCCGATGATGGCGGTCCGATGGTGGCGATAGAAAAGCGGATTCTAGGCAAGACGCCTACGCGCCAGTACTTGACTACGCTACCCAGCCGGGAGCGCAGTGCCGACTATCAATTGGTGTCGATCCCCGAGGTTTATCAAATGCGCGTGCTGGAAACGATGGGTATCGATTACAAGAACTATGATCTTGACGCCCCCCCAGACGAGGTCGAGGCCAGGCTGGCTGCACTCGTCGACAATCTCACCGCCTCCGGCAGCCAACAGTTTGCCGGCGAGCTTGAGGGGGTGGAGCGAATGGCGCGCCAGATCGAGGACCGTGGGGGTAGAGTGTATTTCTTCGTTTTCCCGACCAGTGGTTTGATCCGGAAAATCGAAGAGCGACGTTTCCCGCGGGCGCAGTACTGGGATGAATTTGCTGCACGCGCCCCGGAAGTTCGTCAGCATTCTGATGGCGTGCCGGATATGCAGAACTTGAGTTGCCCGGACGGTTCTCATCTCGACTATCGTGACAAGCAGCGATTTACCAGCGCGCTTGCTAAAACTTTAGGCCTCGTGCGCCAATGAGCCGGCTTACGAGTGGCGATGTCCATGCGGAGAATTCTCCTTGATTCCTGAGAAGCCGCGGCTGATGGTGATACTGGGAACGAAGGCGCAGTTCATCAAAACGGCACCGATTCTCCGCTAATTGTTTTTTATTGTTATTGAGTACTCGGTGATCTACACGGGGCAGCACAGCGAAACCTTCGACCTCCTCGAGGCAGCATTTGGAACACGCTCCCCCGATCTGAACCTGGTGCCAAACACAGAGGCAGATACACACGTGAGCTTTCTCGGCTGGTGCATCCGCTACTGGCGTAACGTGCTGCGCATGCTGATCGGGCGCAAGTGGCGCGGAGTCAAGCTGGGCCTAGTACACGGCGATACCGCCTCCACTCTATTTGGTGCGCTGACTATCAAGGCGCTTGGGGGTGATGTAGCGCATGTCGAAGCCGGACTTCGATCGCCACGACTGCTTGAGCCATTTCCAGAGGAAATCATCCGCAGGCTCGTATCGCGCCTGTCTACACTTCACTTCGCTCCAGACGCAGCGTCTGCTGACAACATTGCCCATCATTCGGGTCGAATTGTGAATACACGGGGAAATACGCTTCGAGACGCGCTGCATGTGGCACTCGCTCGCATCGGAGGGCTGCCTGATGTGGGTGGTGGCGGCGGGTACGCCGTGGTTTCTATGCACCGGAGCGAGAATCTGAGCAGCAGCGAGACTTTCACGATGCTGATGGAGGAAGTCATATCTGCTGCGTCCCGCTTGCCGGTCAAGTTCGTGCTGCACCCCGCGACAAGGGCGCGTATCTCGTCTTCGGGCTGGCTGGATCGATTGAAGGCAGCGCCGGGGCTTGAGCTGCAGGACCGGATGGACTACCCGGATTTTGTGCAGCTGCTGTTGGCGAGCCGATTTCTGATGACCGACGGGGGTAGCAATCAGGAAGAAGCTGCGATGCTTGGGCTGCCAACGCTCTTGTTGCGGCGAGCGACTGAGCGAAGCGACGGACTCGGAGATAACGTCACGATCTCCAATCTGGATCCACGCGAGATCCGCGAGTTTGTCGAGCGCCACCGGGATGCCGCATGGACTGTGCGCGCCACCGAGATGGATTCGCCGAGCAGGTGCATCACTGACGAGTTGATTGATGCGCTTGGCTAGAGGCGGCCAACGCCGGCGCGCTTACTGGATGGCGTGCCTATGAGAGTGCTTTGCATTTCTAAAAGACGCTATACGCGACGCGACATGCTGGTCGAGGAGTATGGGCGAGTCTGGCATCTAACGCGCGGACTTGCCGACAAGGGACATGCCGTAGAGGCGGTCTGCTGCGACTACCATGGAGAATCGGGTGTCGATGCCAAGCGGTACGAGGGAGAAGCCGGGGGATGGATCAACTGGATTTCGTACCGGATCAACCCCTATCTGCCAACGTCCTGGTGGAGCTACGCAAGGCATTTGCTATTCGTGGCGCGTGCATTCAAGCCGGATGCAATCCTCGCGTTCTCGGACGCCTATCAGCTCATTCTCGGCGCATGGTTGGCGCGCAAGCTTGATGTACCACTGATCGCAGATTTCTACGACAACTACGAGAGCTTTGCGGCCAGCTCGATTCCGGGCATCCGATACTTGCTCGGAGGTGCAGTGCGTAGCGCCTCGACGGTGACCTGCGTCAGTGCCCCGTTGCGCGACTACGTCGCTCTGCGTTACCGACGTTCGGGAGCAACGATGGTGATCGAGAATGGCGTGGATAGCGGGTTCCTGCCCGGAGTGAGTCAGGCAGATGCGCGGCGCTGCCTGGGATTGCCACCAGATTCGCAGATCGTCGGCACGGCGGGCGCGCTTGATGCCGGCCACGGAATAGAGG
>JALYJV010000359.1 GCA_030775105.1 Pseudomonadota bacterium
CATGGTAACGATTCGTTTGGCACGCGCCGGCGCAAAGAAGCGGCCTTTCTATCACGTCGTGGCGACTGAAAAGAGCAGCCCGCGTGATGGCAGCTTCATTGAGCGTCTGGGTTCTTACAACCCGAACGCCAAGGGCGCTGAGCAGAAGCTGGTGCTCAACCTCGAGAAGATCGAAGGCTGGAAGAAGAACGGCGCGCAGGTTTCAGAGCGCGTTGCCTTCCTGATCAAGTCGGCACCGAAGGCTGCTTAATCCCATGGCTGCGACCCGGGTAACCCTGGGCCGCGTTGCCGGGGTGTACGGCATCAAGGGCTGGCTGCGGATTGATTCGCAGACCCGTCCTGTCGAAAAGATTCTGACTTACCCGAACTGGTGGTTCCGGCAGGGTGAGCAGGTATATCAGGTCCAGAGGATTGACGGCCGTGTCCAGGGACAGGGCGTCGTCGTGCAGATTCGTGACCCGCAGGGTCAGGTGATCGAAGACCGCGATATTGCCGCCAAGCTGATTGGCGCACTGGTCGAAGTCAGCCGGGATGATCTGCCGCCGCTACCGCAGGGGCAGTTCTACTGGGTTGATCTGATTGGACTGAAGGCTCTGAATCCCGCCGGCGGCGTGCTCGGCACGGTGAAGGAGATGACCTCCAACGGCGCGCAGGATGTGCTGGTGGTTGTCGATGAAGCGGGTGTGCAGCGGTTGATCCCGTTCATACGCGAGCACATCGTCAAGGAAGTCGATCTCGCGGGCGGACGCATCGTCTGCGAGTGGGAACTGGATTATTAGGCGTAGACGGAGATGACTGACGATGCAGATTGACGTCGTCAGCGTGTTTCCGGAGATGGTGGAGCAGGTGACGCGGCAAGGTATGCCGCGCGTCGCCGTCGAAACCGGAGCTTTGCAGTTGAAGGCGCACGACCTGCGCGACTACAGCGAAAACCGCTGGCGTCGGGTGGATGATCGACCCTACGGCGGCGGTCCGGGGATGGTGATGGAAGCCGGCCCGGTTGCAGCAGCAGTCACGGACGCCAAGGCGTCGCCCGGCAAGGCACTTGTGGTCCTGCTGTCACCGCAAGGTGAACGTTTTGACCAGCGATGGGCAGAGCGTCTGGCGAAAGAGCCGGCACTGGTGCTGGTGTGCGGTCGGTACGAGGGGCTCGATGAGCGCTTTGTGCAGACCGAAGTCGATTTCGAGTTGTCGCTGGGTGACTTTGTGTTGTCCGGCGGCGAGTTGGCGGCAATGGTCGTTGTTGATGCCATTGCACGGTTGTTGCCAGGTGTGTTGGGACATGCAGCTTCAGCGTCGAACGATTCGTTCTCCGCCGGCCTGCTGGATCATCCGCACTACACGCGTCCCGAAACCTGGCGCGGGCAGCCGGTGCCAGAGGTGTTGTTGTCGGGTGACCATGCGCGGATTGCGCGTTGGCGTCTGCAGCAGGCTCTGGGGCAGACATGGTTGAAGCGGCCCGATCTCCTTGAGGGGATCGAGATGAATGACGAAGTACGGACGCTGTTGCGGCAATTCATCGCCGAGCAGCATTTGAAGACGAAAGGTGAACACGATGCGCGCTAACAAGATCATTTCCGCGATTGAGGCGGATCAGATGAACAAGCAGGTCCCGGAGTTTCGTGCCGGCGACACCGTTGAAGTGAAGGTCAAGGTCAAGGAAGGCGATCGTGAGCGTCTGCAGGCCTTCGAAGGCATCGTGATTGCCAAGCGCAACCGCGGCATGCACTCCGCGTTCACCGTGCGCAAGGTTTCGCATGGCGAAGGCGTCGAGCGCGTCTTCCAGACCTACAGCCCGCAGGTTGCCGAGATCGCTGTGAAGCGTCGTGGCGACGTTCGCCGCGCCAAGCTGTACTTCCTGCGCAAGCTCTCGGGCCGCGCGGCACGTATTGCCGAAAAGCTTGGCTGAGACTCCGGTCGCGCGCTCCGGCGCGCAGCCTGAATCGTCGAAACCCCGCCACCCGTCTGGGCGGCGGGGTTTTTTGTGGGCGACCGTCTGGCTTGAATTTGTACCTGAACAGCCCCACAAAGGCGGCAGCGTTGAACACCTACGGCGCATTTCATTCATCGACAGGCAGGAGACTTTCGAGTCATGAGTAACGCGGGTCAGACATCAGAAAAGCGGGAATTCCAGGCCGAAGTGCGGCAGATGCTGCACCTGATGATTCACTCGCTGTACTCGAACCGGGAAATCTTCCTGCGCGAACTGATCTCCAACGCTTCAGATGCCTGCGACAAGCTGCGTTTCGTCGCGATCGAGAATCCGTCCCTGCTCGGCGGTGACGAACTGGCGATCACGCTGATCGCCGATGCCGCCGCCGGCACGCTGACGATCAAGGACAACGGCATCGGCATGTCGCGCGAGGAGGCGATCGACAATCTCGGCACGATCGCGCGCTCCGGCACCAAGCGCTTCATGGAAGCGATGTCCGGCGACCAGAAGAAGGATGCGCAGCTGATCGGCCAGTTCGGCGTGGGCTTCTATTCGGCCTTCATCGTTGCAGACAAGGTCACGGTGTTGAGCAAGCGTGCGGATTGCGACGAAGCTGTGCGCTGGGAATCCGATGGCGAAGGCGAGTTCACCATTGAGTCGTCATTCAAGATGGATCGCGGCTCCGAGGTGATCCTGCACTTGCGCGACGACGCCAAGGAATTTCTCGAAGACTATCGACTCAGTGCGATCGTGCGTCGCTACTCCGATCACGTCGGCCTGCCGATCCGTCTGCACAAGGAGCAGGGTGAGCCGCAGATGCTCAATCAGGCGCGCGCACTGTGGACGCGGCCGAAGTCCGAGCTGACGGATCAGGACTATCAACAGTTCTACCAGC
>JALYJV010000360.1 GCA_030775105.1 Pseudomonadota bacterium
CAGGAATATGAGACTGCTCCGGCGGCCGGTGGATGCTGAGCACCGCCTCGGGCCGCGAGTCGTGCCAGAACGCCAGATGGACGAACTCGCTCCATTCGGGGTCCGGCTCCTGTTCGAGACGCCTGCGCTGTGCGTCCGGGTCTTCCGACACGATCTGCGAATAGGTGTACAGCTTGATCTGCGGATGCCGCGCCAGATACGGCCCGGAAATGGTCAGGCTGGTCGCCGGCACATAGTCCGGATTTTTCGGCAGCACCACATGATGGCGCGCATCGGTCGGCTCGAAGTTGACGATGTTGAACATCAGGCTGCACGAGCGGTGCGGCAGCTTGCTGGAAACCAGTTTCAGGCAGGCTTTCCAGATGCTTTCGAGGTCCAGCGCACTCTGCAGGTCGACGACCAGCGCGCGATGGGGGTCCGGGAACGCAGAAATCGATGTGGGCAGGGAACTCATGGTTCAGGATAGCAACGCGCGGACCCCCCGACCATCCGGTGAAAACACTGACTTTGGCCACGGTGAAACCACCTGAATCGGCGGGCTGCAGATCGAAGTGCTTCTGATGGGCGGAACCGCCCACTAGCATGGCGCCACGCTGCTCACACCCTGCGCGGCGATCCGGAGAGATGCCCGATGGATTCAGTGCTGTTCGAGAACGCCACGCTGTTCGACGGAAGCTCCCGGGAAACGCCGGATGGCATGTTCGTGCTGGTCGAAGGTAACCGGATCAAGCTCGTGTCCGATCGTCCGATCAAGACGGACAAGGCCGAGAAGATCGACTGCAGCGGCAAGACCCTGATGCCGGGGCTGATCGACAACCACGTGCATATCTACGGCGAATCGTTGAAGCTCGCGCCGCCGGAACCGCCGATCACCTATCGCGCGCAGTACGCGCAGAAGTTCCTGACGCACATCCTCTCCTGCGGCTTCACGTCCGTGCGCGATGTCGGTGGCGGCGACCATGGCATGGCGATGGCGCTGCGCGATGGTTTCCTAGATGGCCCACGCTTCTTCTACGGCGGCGTGTTTCTCACGCAGACCGGCGGTCACGGTGACATGCGTCCAGCGCACCAGGGCAGCGACTTCTGCGGCTGTGGCTCGTTGCGCAATTCGTTCTCGGTCGTCGCCGACGGCGTCGACGAATGCATCAAGGCCGTGCGCGAGGAACTGCGCAAGGGCGCGCATCACATCAAGATCATGGGCTCCGGCGGTGTGGTCTCGACGACGGATCCGCTGGACCGCTGCCAGTACTCGGACGCCGAGATCAGCGTCATCGTCGAGGAATGCCGTCGTCACGGTGCGTACGTCGCAGCCCACTGCCATCCGGCGATCGCGATCCGCCGCTGTGCCGAGCTCGGCGTGCGCAGCATCGAGCATGGAACCCTGATCGACGAGGACACGGCGAAGATCGTCGCCAGTCTCGGTGCTTTCGTCGTACCGACGATGGCGACGATCTTTGCGCTGAAGGATATCGGCCGCTCACTTGGACTGACGGAGGATTCACATCAGAAGCTGATGATGATTTCAGACCGCGCGATCGAAGGGCTTGCCGTGATGAAGAAGGCCGGCGTCAAGATGGGTTTCGGCACCGATCTGCTGGGGACTACTCACACACGTCAGGGCTCGGAGTTCTCGATCCGCCGTCAGGCACTCGATGCTTTCGACATCCTGCATTCCGCCACGGCCATCAATGCGGAGATCCTCGACATGCAGGGCGAGCTGGGTGTTGTGGCGCCCGGCGCCCTCGCCGACCTGCTGGTCGTCGATGGCAATCCAATGCACGACATCGAACTGCTGGCCGCGAACGGCGCGCATCTGTCCGTCATCATGAACGACGGCCGCTTCAGCAAGCGCCGGATCTGATTTCACTCAACAGGGAGTACTGCATTGATCCAATCCATCGGCCAACCCATGGTGCTCGCCAACGGGACGACCGTCCCGCTCACGCCGGCGATTCGCGCCGGTGATTTCATCTTCGTCTCGGGCCAGCTCGGCATCGACGACAAGGGCGCCGTCGTTGCTGACGATGTCGCGGCTCAGGCGCACCAGGCGATGGCGCGCATCCGTTCCATCCTCGCCGAGGCCGGCGTCGATCTGAACTCGATCGTGAAAGTCTCGGTCTGGCTGACCGACAAGGCCGACTTTCCTGCATTCAATGCAGCCTATCGCGAACATTTCCCGGATCGCTCGCCCGCGCGTTCGACCGTGGTCAGCGATCTGCTGATTCCGGGAGCGAAGGTGGAGATCGACGCGATTGCTTTTGCGGGCTGATTCGCCAGCCGGCGCAAGCGGTGGTGCGAGTGCAGAAGTTAACACCCACTTAATGGGAAAGTAGCGCAGTTCAGCCAAACGTCAGCGGCGCGCAAGCATGGTCTGTCCGCGAACCACGGAGAGGCCTGCCATGAACCATTGTGATTCCTGCCGAATGCTCGGCCTGATGCCCTTGCGACGAGATGTCCCGTCACATCTGCGACGCTACAGCGCCGGAGACGTACGCATCGAGGGTGTAAGGCTCACGACCTACGAATGCAGCCACTGCGAGAGCTTGTGGCGCTGGTACGCCGTCGACGGCTGGATGCGTGCGGAGCTTGCCGAGGAAGCGCGAGCCAGAGAGGTTCTGACGTTCAACGAGAGCTTTGCATGAGGCCGCTGACGACCATTGTCGCCCCAGCCCGCAGAGCGGCTGATGCGCAGAGCACGGTCACCGCGACCACGCTGATTCGGGACGAGGACGGTTTGCCGTTCTCTCTGGTCATGTGGGTCAGCGGGCGTAGAACTC
>JALYJV010000361.1 GCA_030775105.1 Pseudomonadota bacterium
ATCAAGCGCGTCGAGATCATCGGCGCGCTGCGCAAAGCCGTACCGGAAACCATTGCGGCTGCGATCCAGCAGAACATGGAGCGCTATACCAAGGCCAAGACCCTCAATGCGATTCTCTCGGCGCTGAGCTCGCTGACGCCAACGGCAAGCGTCGCCGCTCCGGTCGTGGCTCTGGATCTCGCGTTCACACCCAAAAACGTCGAACCCGTCGCGGCCACCCCGCGCTACGTCATCAAGTCACGTCCGGCGCCGCTGGCCACGCAGACCGTCGCGCTGTCCGGTCTGGCCGTGTTGCTCGGCGAAGACGATGCGATCTCCGCCGCCATCGTCCAGCAACTGCACCGTCGCGGCCTGCAACCGGTACTCGTCAACAGCGCAGACACGGCGGCGTTGCGCACACAGATCGAACAGGCTCGCGCCCAGCACGGCCCGGTCAAGGTGCTGCTCAATCTGTACGGCCTGCTTAAGCAGCCGGTAGTCGATCTCAAGGCCTGGCAACAGGCCTGGCGGCGCGATCTGCTCGGCCTGTTCCATGGCATCCAGCTTGCGCTCGCGGATCTGCCCAACGCGCGCGTGATGGCGGCGAGCCGCAATGGCGGTACCTTCGGTCGCGACGCGATCGGTGAAGGTCTGCCGATCTCCGGTGGCGCCAACGGCATCCTCAATTGCCTGCGCATCGAAGTGCCGGGTTGCGTTGCACGCGCCGTCGATTTCGATGGTCACACCGACGAACAGGTCGTCGCGCTGCTGGTCGAAGAACTGTTCGCGGACGATGCCGAAACCGAGGCCGGTTACATCGGCAGTGAACGCTACGGCGCAGCCACGCTGGAACAGGCCCTTGCTGTCAGCCCCTTCAGCTCGCACCTGACGCCGGAAGACGACTGGGTGCTGCTCGCCACCGGTGGCGCACGCGGCATCACTGCGCAGATCATCGAACGCATGGTCAAGCCGGGCATGCGTCTGGTGCTGCTCGGTCGCACCGCCGAGCCGGGCGTCGAGGATGCCGCGACGAGCAGACACACCAGCAAGGACGACCTGCGCAAGGGCTTGCTCGCGGTTTATCAGGCGCGCGGTGAACGCCCGCGCCCGGTGGATATTGATCGCGAGGTCAACCGCATCCTGATTGATCGCGAACTGCGCGAGAACCTGCAACGCCTGCGCGACGCCGGCGCGATCGTCGACTACCGCGCCTGCGATGTGCGCGATGAAGTGGCCTTCGGATCGCTGATCGACGATGTCTACAGCACGCATGGCCGCATCGATGCCGTCATCCACGGCGCCGGCGTCATCGAAGACAAGCTGCTCGCCGACAAGACGGCGGATTCCTTCGAGCGCGTGGTCGGCACCAAGCTCGATCCCGCTTTTGTGCTGATGCAGAAACTCAAGCCGGATGCGCTGAAGCTGATCGCGTTCTTCACCTCGGTCGCCGGCCGCTACGGTAATCGTGGCCAGAGCGATTACGCCGCCGCCAACGAAACCCTCAATCGCATTGCCTGGGATCTGCACCGCCGCTGGACGCAGACGCGCGTGATGGCGGTGAACTGGGGCCCGTGGGATGGCGGCATGGCCAGTGAAGGTATCAAGCGCCAGCTGCGCGAACGCGGCATGGAGCCGATCCCGGTACCGTCCGGTTGCCAGTTCTTCCTCGATGAACTCGCCAACGGCCCGCGTCACGATGTCGAACTCGTCGCCGGTCAAGGGCCGTGGGGCGATCTCGCCGGGCAGGCGCCACAGGCAGCGACCACTACACCGGCTGGCAATCCGCGTTACGCCTTCGCCCGCAAGCCGGTACGTATCGGCGTCGGCGGTGCAGTGACGCTCGATCACAAGCTGAACATTGCCGAAGACCCCTGGCTGCGCGATCACGTGATCGACGGTCAGCCGGTCGTTCCGCTCGCCATCGCGCTCGAAAAGATGGCGCAATTCGTCGCCAGTGGCTGGCCGGAATGGACGGTCGCGGAAATCCGCGACGTGCGTGCGCAGGCGCCGCTGGTCGTCGATCCGGAAACCGGTGTCGACATCCAGCTGCGCGCCAAGGCAGCGACGCATTCCGAACCGGGCAGTCAGTGCATCACCGTGCAGCTGGGTACCGCGAATCGCGCAGACGAACCGTGGTTCCGCGCCACAGTCGTGTTGATGCAGCACCTGCCGCAGAGCATTGCCGCGCAACTGGCCGGGCTCACCGAGCTCGATCCGATGACTGCTGCAGAGGCTTATGCCCAGCATCTGTGCCGCGGTCAGCGTCTGCGTGCAGTCGCCGGTATCGGCGCGCTGGCGGCGAATGGCGCCGTTGCCCGCGTGCAGGCATCGACACCCGACGCCTTTGTCGGAACCGGCTTTGCGGCATGGCTGTTCGATCCCGCGCTGCTCGACGCACAGTCGCAGGTCGCCTTTGTCTGGGCGCAGCGTCATCAGGGCAAGGGCGTGATGCCGCTGCGCATCGGTCGTCTGCGTCGCTTCGGGACACAGCCGGTCAGCGGCACGCTCCAGCTCGTCCAGCATTTCGTGCAGGGCGACAACGAGCAGCTGACGGCGGTGGCCGAGTTCGTCGATGCCAGCGGCGCAGTCCGCTACGTCATCGAAGACGCCGAGAGCACGATCAACACTGCGCTCAACCGCCTCGCCCCGAGTTCACCGGACTACGTTGACCCTGCGGTTGGCGGCCAGCGCTGACACCGGTCTCTGCATTGAGTCAGCCACTCGACATTGCAATCGTCGGGCTCGCCGGGGTCTATCCCGGCGCGCGTGACGCGCGCGCGTTCTGGCAGAACATCTGCGCCAAGGTTGACGCGATCACTGACGCCCCGGCCGACTGGGTCGGGCCGTACTTCGAGGCGGATACACACGCCGACGATCGCATCTACACGACCAAGGGCGGCTTCCTCCACGAGCTGGCGCACGTCGATCCGATGGAAGTCGGCATCATGCCCAGCGTCGCGACCGGCAGCGATCCGGATCACCTGCTGGCACTGAAGATGGCGCGCGACGCGCTGGCTGACGCGGGGTATCTGGCCTCTGCCGGCGGTCGCGCCTTCGATGGCCATCGCGCCGGCGTCGTCATCGCCCGCGGCACCTACGGTAATCGCGGCCTCGCGAGCATGCTCTCTCGCGGTTTCTTCATGGATCAGATGATGGACGTGGTCCGTGGCCTGCGCCCGGATTTCACGGACGCCGACATTCGCGCGCTGCAGACGGACCTCAAGCAGCAGCTGCCGCCCTACGGCGGTGACTTCGTCGGTGTGCTGACGCCGAATGTCATCGCCGGCCTGATCGCCAACCGGCTTGATCTGATGGGACCGAGCTACATCGTCGATGCGGCCTGCGCATCGTCGCTGATCGCGCTCGACCAGGCAGTGCAGGAACTGGTCAATGGCCGCTGCGATCTCATGTTGTGCGGCGGCACCCAGGCGCAGACCCCGCCGCAGCTGTTCATTCAGTTCTGCCAGATCCAGGCGCTGTCGCGCGACCGGCTGCGGCCATTCCAGAAAGGCGCGGACGGCACGCTGATCGGCGAAGGCAGCGGCATCCTGGTACTCAAGCGGCTCGCCGACGCGGAACGCGACGGCGACCGCATCTACGCCGTCATCAAGGGTATCGGCACCGCGTCGGACGGCAAGGCCAAGGGCCTGCTCGCACCGCGCCTCGAAGGTGAAGTGCTGGCGCTCAACCGCGCCTACGAAAGCAGCGGCATCGATCCGCGTACGGTCGGTCTGATTGAAGCGCACGGCACCGGCACCGTCATCGGCGACAAGACCGAGATCGAGGCGCTCAATGCCGTGTTCGGCGGCCACGGCAACGGCCCGCACATCGCGATCTCGGCGGTGAAGTCGATGATCGGCCACTGCCTGCCGGCGACCGGCACGGCGTCGATGATCAAGACCGCGCTCGCGCTGCATCACAAGGTGCTGCCGCCGATGCTCTGCGATGAGCCCGATCCGGCGTTGCACCTGGAACAGACGCCGTTCTACATCAACAACGAAACGCGGCCGTGGGTCCATGGCGGCGTTGACGGCGGCGGCACACCGCGCCGCGCCGGCGTCAACGCCTTTGGCTTTGGCGGCATCAATGCTCATGTCGTGCTCGAGGAGTACATCCCGAGCGCGCAGCGCACCCAGACCCAGATCCCCGCGCCACTGAACACGCCGCAGACCGGCGAAGTCTTCATGCTCGCCGCAGACTCGCAAAGCGTCCTGGTCGAACGCATCCACGCCGCCCTGGCACAGCTCGAGGCACCGTTGCCGCTGACGCTCGCCGAATGCGCCGCGGCGGCATCCGCGTACTGCGAAGGCAGTCATCGCCTCGCGATCAGCGCGGACAGCAGCGGAGACCTGTGCAGGAAACTGCGCAGCGCCCTCGACAAGCTGGCGACGAACAACGCCGCAGCGTTCAAGACACGTAACGGCATCCAGTACGCCCACGCCGCGCTGAACGGCAAGGTCTGCCTGCTGTTCCCCGGCGAAGGCTCGCAGTATCCGGACATGCTCAGCGACATCTGCCTGCGCTTTCCGCAGGTGCGCGAAGCTTTCGATCGCATGCAGGCCGGCGCCCAGCGCCGCGGCGCACAGCCTCCTGCGGCAATCCTGTTCCCCGCACCGACCGGACTCGATGGCGCGCAACAGGCCGCGAACGAGCAGGCGCTGCATGCGATGGATCTCGGCGCCGAGTCCGTCTTCACCGCAAGCCTCGCGCTGCAGGCGCTGTATGACGATCTCGGCCTGCAGTTCGATGCGATGCTCGGTCACTCGACCGGCGAGAACACCGCGTTGACGACCAGCGGCCTGCGCCGCTATGCCTCGCGTGAAGAACTCGATACCGCGGTGCAGGCTGTTCATGACATCTACCAGCGACTCGAAGCCAATCAGCAGGTTGTCCACGGTACGCTGCTGTCGATCGGCGGCCTCGATGCGGCGGGTCGCGCGAAGTTGCTGGCCGATGCCGATGGCATGCAGCTGGCGATGGACAACTGCCCGAACCAGCTCGTGCTGTTCGGCACACCGGAAGCCGCAGAGCGCCTGCGCGTACGCTACGCGGCGGATGGTGCGATCTGCCAGGCCCTGCCGTTCGGCCGCGCCTATCACACGCCGCTGTTCAAGCCGCTCGCCGATGCCTTCCGCGATTATTTCCGCGCGCTGGATTTCGGTCCCGGCCGCACGACGCTGTACAGCGCGCGCAGCGCCGCGCCGTTCCCGGACGAACCGGACGCGATCCGCGAGCTCGCCGCGCAGCAGTGGGAAAACCCGGTGCGCTTCACCGCGACCGTCGAGCGCCTGTATGCCGATGGCTATCGCGTGTTCCTCGAAGTCGGTCCTGGCGGCAATCTGAGTTCCTTCGTCGCCGACACCCTGCGCCACAAGGCCGATGTGATTTCGATTGCCAGCGACAACCGTCGTCGCGGCAGCCTCGCCCAGCTCAACACTGCGCTCGCGCAGCTGTTTGTTGCGGGCGTGCACTTCGATCCACGCAAGCTCTACGCGCATCGCGACATCGCCGCATTCGATCTGCTCGCTGCGCCGCGCGCAGCGAAGAGGCTCGCACCGAAGGCGTCCCTGCAGATGCCGCTGGTGAAACTGCCGGAGCACTGGAAGCGGCCGTTGCCGGCTTCGACACTGCCTGCCGGCGCCGCTGCCGCGGTCGCCGCAACACTGCCGGCCGCCGCGGACGATCCGCGCATGGCGATGCTGCAGAGTCATTTCCAGCTGATGCAGGCCTTCCTCGACGCTCAGGCCCGCGTGCTCGGCCTGGCGACTGGTCATGCACCAGGCGCCGCGCCAGCGAGCACTGCAGTGCCGGCGATTGCTGGCAACCAGCTCGATGCCGCATTCCCACTGCTCGGCCCCGCGCTCGAACGCAGCGACACGCGCGAGGTCTGCGAGCGTCGCTACGACCTTCAAACCGATCGCTTCCTGCGCGATCACTGCGTCGGCGGCACGCCGAGCCTGCGCGATCCTTCGCTGCTGGCGATCCCGGTCATCCCCTTCACGTTCAGTCTGGAAATCTGCGCCGAGGCCGCGGCACGGCTGGTCGGCAAGCCGGAGCTGAAAGTCATCGCGATCGAACAGGCGCGCGGTTCGCGCTGGCTGGCGCTTGATGAAGGCACGCTGCAGCTACGCATCGTCGCCGAGCAGATCAGCGCGCAGGGCAACGAGGCGGCGCGCGCGCATGTGCGGCTGTTCCTGCTCGGCCAGGGCGGCCCGCGGATGGGCCTCGTCGTGTTCGAGGCGCAGGTCGTTCTGGCGATGAACTATCCGCTGGCACCGGCCGCGTTCAACGCGCCGCAGGCCAGCAAGCCCGCCGTGTTCAACGCCGACGATGCGCTGTACGCACGCGGTATGTTCCAT
>JALYJV010000362.1 GCA_030775105.1 Pseudomonadota bacterium
TCCCGGTACATGCTGCAGGGGTACAAAGGGCAGCCGCATTTCGGCGAGTCGTCAACCCATTACACGCTTGGGGGGCTCAGCCGGACGCAAAAGATTCCCCAGAGAATTGCGCAAATGAATCCGGACATGAAGTTCGTGTACATGCTCAGAGACCCTATTCATCGCATCCGTTCCAACTATTTGCATTCGGCGCGGCTTGGGTTATTCACGGGGACACTCGAGCAATATCTGGACGGGAAACGGGGCAAGGTTGCTGTGAGGACCAGCCTGTATTTCCACCAGCTTTCAGAATATCTTTCGGTCTTTCCCGCAGACCGCTTCCATGTTGTGATCTTTGAGGAGTTTGTAAAGTCTCCCTCTTTGCACATGGCCGAGATCTGTCGTTTCCTGGGTGTCGATGCGATGCCCGGTAGGCTCAAGTACGATGCCCATAATGTTTCGCACAATCGTGGGCAGGCGACGGTATCCAATCACCTGGAGTGCTCGCCAGAG
Source organism: Pseudomonadota bacterium (assembly GCA_030775105.1). Classification (GTDB taxonomy): domain Bacteria; phylum Pseudomonadota; class Gammaproteobacteria; order Nevskiales; family Nevskiaceae; genus Solimonas. The sequence continues at coordinate 493 of JALYJV010000362.1, forward strand.
CGTCTTGCCGCGTTGAAGTTGAGGGTCGGCGCCGACACAAGGAAGCTGTGCGACTGGTTGGGGCGCAGCGAGATATCGGAGTGGGATCTGACTGTCTGAGCTGTTTGGTCCGGGCTTGGCCATGTCGGCGGAGCTTGATTCCCAGGAGGTGCGTGTGAGTGGCGATAACCCCTACACCGGGCTCAATGAGCGTGCGTACTGGCGCACGGCGGTGGCTGCGCGTTCGCCGTTCGATATTTCGCAACTGTGGACGCCGAAGTTCCTGATCGATCCAGCGGATGCGGTATGCACCTATGGCTCGTGCTTTGCCCAGCACATCGGCAAGGCACTAAAGGCTCGAGGGTTTTCCTGGCATATCGCCGAGAGCACACCTGCTGGTTGCCCTAATTCGGTGGGAATTACCTTTGGCTACGGCATCTTTTCAGCGCGCACCGGCAACATCTACACGACTTCGCTGTTGCGGCAGTGGTTGTCGTGGGCGACGGGAGATGTCTCAGTTCCGCTGGAGGTCTGGCAGGACAAGGATCGCTATGTCGATCCTTTCCGGCCGGCAATCGAGCCCAGGGGATTCGCCGCGGTGGATGAGTTGCGCGCCTCGCGGCAGTTCGCAATCGACTGTTTTGCAAAGTCCATTGCAGATTCCAAGTATCTGGTTTTTACCTTGGGCTTGACCGAAAGCTGGTTTAACCGCGACGCGCAGTTCGAGTATGCCGTTTGCCCGGGGACAGTAGCCGGACTGTTTGATGCCAGTCAGCATGTTTTCGTCAATCAGGATTATGGGATGGTGCTGGATGGCCTGAATGCGGCCTTGGCGCTGGTTCGGCGGATCAATCCGCAGATCCGCGTGATCCTGACCGTATCTCCGGTGCCGCTGACGGCGACTGCCTCTGGCGCACATGTGCTGGTTGCGACCATGCACTCAAAGTCGATACTGCGTGCGGTCGCAGGTCAGATGGCCGCAAGCCACGACTGGATCGATTATTTTCCGTCGTACGAGATCATTAACTCGCCGTCGTTTTGTGGCATGTTCTTCGAGCCCAACAAGCGAAGCGTCAATCCCGCCGGCGTGGCATTTGTGATGGACGCATTTTTCGAGGGCATGCCGGGCGGTACAGAGAAGCGTGTAGCGGCGCGCAAACCACGGAGCGATCGACCTGCACGCGACGTCAACTCGGCAGGGGATGTTTGTGAGGAAGCGCTGCTGGACGCATTTGGACCGGCGACATGAAAGTTTGCGTGCTGAGTAATTCCCACGCGGCCGCTTTGCGGCAAGGGTTGGACAGGCTCGACAGACATGCGCGCACAGCGCTTGATGTCACCTTCTTCGCCTCTCGCAGCGACGGATTGAAGGCACTCGCAATTGACGGCCAGAAGCTGCATTGCACAGATCCCGAAGTCCTGCGCGATATCCAACATACATCCGGCGGGAGCGGTGAAATTGATCTGGCGCACTATGATGTTTTTATTGTCCATGCGATGGGTTTCCGTTATCCCTACACTTCATTGGCAGCGCCCTACAGTCAGCAGTTTGTTACGGCATGGATGCGTGCGCGCTGGCAACAAACCCACTCGTACCGTTTGACGGAAATGCTCCGGGCTGCGCCGCGCGCTGCAATTGTAGTGTCCCCTCAACCCTATCTGTCCGAAGGCGATGACATTGCGCGCGCTCTGGTTGAGCAGGCGATCTTGCCGGCACCGACTCTGGAGCAGGCGTTCACCATGGACGCGTGGCCAGCCGACGGGAGGGTCCTCTTTCTGCCACAGCCGGCGACTACGGTCGTCAGACAGGTTCTGACAGATCAGCGCTACTCGCGAGGTTCAGTGCGCCTTGAAGTTGGCGATCGTCAGTCGGGGAAAGCCCATCCATCCACCGATCATCAACATATGAATGCCGAGTACGGGTTGCTCGTTTGGCGCGATTTGATGGTGATGCTTGCCGAAGTGCGCTGAGTCAAGAGCGGCCCCGAGTCAAACGTCTCTTAAACTAATGAAGAATCCACACTTTATAAACTTTCGCTCATGGAGCGACTATTCAGATCGTGATTCGGCCGAGTTGATTCTGTCCAGGACTGGGCGGAACACGGGCAATCTGTTGTTCATTACCGCTTTGCATCGCGTGATCAAGCACAACAAGTTCAGTGCCAGTATGCGGTTTGAGCGCAAGCTCATTCGGGCTGAGCATGACGGCCTAGTGATTCCTGCGGCGAACTGGTTGAGCAGCAGTTCGGATTGGGCGAATTTGGCCAAGCTAATCGAGGCGTCGAAGATGCCTTGCGTCATGGTGGGTCTGGGAGCGCAGTCACATTCCAAGGGGGCTATTCCAAAGCTGACGGACGGCACTCTGCGACTGCTCAAGATCGTGTCCGAGCGTAGTCACTCGATTTCGGTACGCGGCGTTTTCTCAGCCGAGGTGTTAGCGCACTATGGCATCACGAACGTGGCTGTCACGGGGTGCCCATCTCTGCTCTGGCATGTGGATCGGCCGGCCTACGTCGATCCGGGTCAAGTGCTAGGTGAACGGGTTTCAGTCTGCGCCACCCGTGAAGACACGCTTGCATCGTTGGCCGACAAAGGTGACAGAAATCAGGTCAGCCTGTATCTGACACGGATGGCACGCCGAAAGGGTTATGACTTTATTGCACAAACCGAGCGACACGACATCAATGTTGGGCGCGGGACTTTCAGCGACCTCGATTCGGAACGGGAAGCGCTGGCCTACGTCAAAGCCGCATATGCCGACACGGATGAGAGTTCCATCCGCGCATATCTGTCGTCTCATCTGAAAGTGTTTTGTGATGTGCCGGAATGGCTGGCTTATCTGCAGGGGAGAGAGTTGGTTCTCGGCACCCGCCTGCACGGTGTCATCGCGGGTCTGCTTGCGGGCATTCCGGGGGCGTTGGTGATGCACGATGCACGCACCTTGGAGATGGCCGAGAACCTCGCGATACCGGGGATCATGGCAAATAAGCTGATTGCCGAGCGGATGAATGTGCGCACAATCTACGAGGCAGCGGACTATTCGGCCTTCAACGCGCGGATGATTGAGTACTTCCGGCAGTTCCGTGCGTTCTTCAACAGCAACGGAGTCGAGGTGAACCTGCCGAGTGCTTGAAGTTCCTCCCACTAATGCAACTGAAGCACGAAGATCAGATTGCTCAGACGACAGAGCCTGTGGTGGCGGGGAGAAATGGGTTTGTTCAGCGGCGACGTGTATGTCGCTCTAATGATTCCGCATGATGGCCGGCAATCGCCGCTCAGTCGATAACCAGGATGTCGCGCAATGAGTATTTTCAAGTATGACTACCAGCAGGCGGCGGACAACTTTCGCAACAATCGCCACGGGCGTTGGAGCGGTAAGGAAGAGAAGAATCCCGATAAGGTTTATATGACCGAGCGCTTGGGCGGAGTGTTTCTGCCCACTGTGGATACTCCTTTCCGTATCGATCGCGCAGCTACACTGTTCACGATGGGGTCCTGTTTTGCGCGCGGTCTTGAGCGGGCTGCTGCGCGCGCGGGCATGCGTGCCCTTTCATTGCGGACCAAGCGATTTCTGGGGGATGAGGTCGTCGCCGGATACGTCAATCGCTATAACACCGCGTCGATCCTGAACGAACTTCGCTGGGCGGCTGGCGAGGTCTACGACGAACGTAACCTGATCGACTATGGCAACGGCAAGACCATTGATCCGCACTCGCATCCGGTAATCCGATCGGTATCGCCCGAGCGCGCGATGGAACTGCGGCGTGGGCTGAGTGCGTATTTCGCACAGATTTTTTCGGCCAAGGTCATCACGATCACGCTGGGTCTGATCGAAGGCTGGTTCGACCGTGAAACCGGGATGATGCTGAATCTCAACCCGATTTATGGACGTGATGACCCCAGCGGGAGAAAGCTTGTTCACGGGGACCGTTTCGAATTCCGTGTCATGTCTCACGATGAAAACATGGCCAACCTCGACGCAATCTATGCTTTGCTCAAGGAAAAGGCTCCGGGCGCAAAACTGATCGTCTCAGTTTCGCCGGTTCCCCTGTCGGCGACTTTTTCGCACCGCGATGTGGCGGTTGCCAACACCTTATCCAAGGCAATGTTGCGATCCTGCGCGGAAACCTGGATCGGGCGTCACCCTGAGATCATGTATTTCCCTTCGTACGAGATGGCGACGCTATCCGATCGCACGCTGGTTTATGAGGATGACGCGATTCACATCAAACAGACATTCGTCGACGAGATCATGCGTCACTTCATGAACTCCTGCGTGGCGCCGGCTGCGTCTGGCGATGAGGTCAAAGCCTGAATCGGCGTCCGGGTTCAGCTGGCGCGTTGTCGTGCGGAGGTAGATCCTGAATCGGTATTAGATCAGGCTTGCTCCTGTTGATGTAGCCCGTTCCAAGCAAGGACCTGAACTTGCCGCGTCCCGGCGACGCCGTCGAGCTTTCGCACCCAATCGGTGTGCAGTGCGCATTGCATGCCCACGGCGGCGAAGATTTGTTTGGATTCGACAACACTCTGAATGGATCCGGGTTTTCTGTTCAGGACTTGCTGGAATGCGCGTCGGTCGAGAATGTCCCACAGCCGTGAGTTCGGGCTGTCCAGCAGATAGCTGCGAACCATGCCCCAGCCCTCATTCATCATCCGGCTCAGTTGAGAGCCGCCGCTGGCCTGGAGAAGGCCGCGCGGGCCTTCGACCGGAAAGGGTCTTCCAGGGAGAGTGACACCGCGAGCGGATGCGAGGACCGCGTACTCTTTGGGCCACTCAAAATGGAGAAACGGCATTGAGCAAAGCTCCGGGCTCACTGCAAGCAGCAGCTCAAAATGTATCCGGTCACGTATACGCGCCTCATGGCCCTTCGCGAATGCGTAGCGCGCCGCCTTGTAGTTCACCAAAGGATAGGATCGGATAAATCCGTAAATGTTGTTCAGCAATACGCCGTTCCATAGCGGCAAACGGTAGCGCATAAAGAACACGTCGGTTACATCGTTCAGTGCTGCCCCGTTGGCATGAAACTCACCGGCCAGTTCCTGCATGGCGCACTGCTGGGTTGCACGAACTTCACCGCGTTCAATTCCAAGCGGATCGGTACGCTGATGATAGTCAGCGAAAAGGTTTATGAGCTCTGTCCGATCCCTCAGCTGGACATTGCAATGCGCTTTGCAATGACGGCGATATATCTCGCCGGCAGCGCCGGTGACGACAATGCGGGACCGCGGCCCAGGAAGGATTAGCCCGTCACTAGGACAGATACTGGATTCATAGCGAAACACGCTTGAGCGCAGTGTCTCCATTATCCAATCTGCGGATTGAACAGTGGCAGATGCCGTTAGCGACTTGTGCCGATGGCCCAAAGCGGTCGCAACAGCACGACCGACCTGAATTTCATGCCCGTTCTCGACACCGCGCGTCTGCAGGCATTCAATTCGATCCCGCAGGTTGGTCGCCGATAGCAGGGCGACGGCCAAGCGTGAATCGAGTCCGCCAGTGATATCGACTTGCAGCGGGGGCAGCGGCAACCGTGCCAAGGCTTCGCACTGACGGAGCAAGGTTTGAGCAATTTCGTCGGTGTCTTCTGGCCGCGTTGACGTGTCGATGTTCGTCGGCCAGATTTCCCGCTGCACGAGTTTTGGAGTGATATCTCCGCGCACTAAGCTGGTAGACAGGGTCCATTGTGGTGGCAAATGCCTGACACCTTTCCATGGCATGCGATCACCGATCAGATTCGACTGTCCTGTAAGCCATGCCAGGGCATCGAGATCCAAAGTTGCGTTGCCGCACGCGGTGGTCAGCAAGAGTTGCCTCGTAGAAACCGCAAGGTATTCGGTGTCGTGCCAATAGAACAACGGCGTCATGCCGGTAAAGTCCGAAAGCGCGCGCACCTCGTTGGAGGCCACCCGCAGCAGCGCCCAGGTTCCGTAGATTTGTTCCAGCGCCCTCTGGTCGTCTATCCATGCAGCATCTAGCTGCGGCGCCCATGGCTGATTGGCATTCAGCGTGTCTGTATAAGGCAAGCCGTCGAAAGCAAACAGGCCGCCAGGCAACGTCGAATAGTAATCCTTCGAGAATCCGCCACTGTCTGAAATCGCATAACTGGCGAAGAACATCAGCTGGTCTGGAGCTTCGACAATCAGACTGCGGTCTGGATGAAATGTCAGACACTGAGGCGCATCCTTGCGTATACGAGCAAGTGCTCGTTCGTAGCTGGCGACGGATGCCGCCTTCACCAATACAAACTTGTTCAACGCTTTGCTCCCTCGCGGGCGGTCCAATGATCTTCCATATCGCGTTTGCGAGCTCAGAAGCATGGCCTTGCAGTGAGATGTTGTGCGACGTCGTCCACGAGCCGTGGCTTACGAGTGCCGCTCGATAGTTAAGGGGTTAATGGACTCGTTTGTCCGACTGAAATAAATGCTGAGCCAGGCAAAATCTTTCAGGCAGGTGCCCCCACTGTCGAGCGAGCATCGATGGCGAGCGCTAGCTGCGGGCGCCGTGCTGCGGGGTGGCTGGAAACCCCTGGCTGAGCATTGCGTATACAACGACATACAGCGACACAAACACTATGGCGAGGAAAATGAGCATCACTGGTCTGTCATGCGTGAATGGCGCGACTGCCATGAACGGTGCTGCACAGGCCAGGATTGGCAGCGTGGACAGACCCTTGATCCCCCCCGCTCTTGCCGACAATGCCCGCGCCGCCAGATGATGTAGGTGCCGATTGTCCGCCTCGTAGAAGGGACGCCCAGCGTTCAAGCGCCTCCCGATCGAGAATAAGGTCTCCCAAACCGGGTAAATGAGGATCAGGATCGCCAGCCACGGGGACACGGCGCTGGAGCCCTGGACGACGAGCACTGTCGTTACGGCCGCAACGGCGCCATTGAAGTAGGCGCCGCCATCGCCAAGGAAGAGCTTGCCCAGTGGGAAGTTGAAAATCAGGAAGCCCAGATTGGCGGCAGCCATCACGAAGCACAGGGTTGCCACTGGTAGTTGCTCGGTGCGTTGAGCGGTAAAACCGACGGCAATGAACACCAGAATGCTGAGTCCGGAGCACAGGCCATTCTGCCCATCAACCAGATTGAAGCTGTGGGCGAGACTGGCAACGGCAAATGCAAAGAATCCAATCCTCACCCACGACATATTCAGCGTGAGATCGATCGGCGAAATGCCGACCGAGGAGATGCCGTAGCCGCCATGTGCGACGCTGAACAGCAGCGCCGCCGCGAGCGCGGCGATATAGCGCACTGAGGCCGGCACTGCGCGGGTCATGTCTTCGATCAGGCCGGTGACAAAGACGATCGTCAGGCAGCCCCACAGCATCCAGATAATTTTTGCAGTGATGTCGGGTAGCGTTGGCGATAGCAGCGCGAGCCCGGTAACGCCTGCTGCGTAGACAGCAACGCCGCCCACTCTTGGCACAGTTCCCGCATGTACTTTGTGGTGAGCTTCGCTGGCGGCGTCCCCGGTCAGGCCGATATGCCAGCGCTGCGCTAGGACCAGCGCTCCGGCGCATCCGGCGCTGACCATGAACACGGCCAGTAGTAATTGACTCAAAAACATGGAGAATGGCACCATGAAAGCGGTACTAGTGCGTAAAGTTAGGCGATATGCGGCTTCGACTGGCCGCGCACTAATGGGCCATGCGGAATTCTAGCAGGGCGACATAAGCCGCTGCGGACACACTTTAGACGAGTAGGGAGTGCACATTGCTGAAGCCGGCCCCCAAGAGCGCAAAAGGCCTTGCCTTGACAGCTGCGATCGGATCGCTGGCGGGACTGGCTTATCCGCTGGCTGTCTCGGCGCTGCCGGAAAATCCGACCGAGGCGGATACCGGTGCCGGGATTCAGATTGTGCGCGAGGTCGAAACCGGCAAGGCCCTTGCAGAGTACTGGGATGCACAGCCGGTGGAGTACAGGGCCACGGCAGAGGCCGTGCTGAACTCGGTCGGAGGCGGTCAAATCAGTCGCGGCTCGATTTCGGGTTCGGTGCTGTCGGATTTTCTGGTGTTGTTCGGTGGCGGCAGCGGCGCGCCGCAGGATTTGATAAAACTACGTCGTGAGTCAGCATCTATTCAGCAGGAAACTGTTGTAAAGTAGACATAAGAATTTGTGGTAGATCACAATATTTTCACCGGTGTATGCTAGTATTTGTTCGGTGGGGATACGTTTATAACTGTCCGGGCGGCGAGTGATCCGTGCTTCGCCCGCAAAATTTCACGGGTATCTTTACGGGGTTTTCAGTGAACAAAGCTATTGTGATGTCATTGGCGGTTTGCCTTGCGGGCGGTCCGATCGTTGCAGCCGTTACGAGCACGCAGGCTATGGCCCAAGCGCAGCAGACGGGCGTGCTTTCTCAGGCAGCGGCCGTCGCCTTCTCTAACAAGTTGGGCATGACGCTTCCCGACGCCGTCAAGGCTGGGTATCTGCGTCCGGCCGAAGTTCCGGGCACCTATGTGGTGACGGAATCAGGCGCTGACGCGGTTGGCGTGCCGGTCGCAGGTGGCCCGCTGTCTGCTTTGCAGATCACCGCGATTGTCGCGGGTGTTCTCGGCCTGACGCTCGTAACCATCGACTTCCTCGATGATGACGACGATGACGGCGCTGTGGTTCCGACGCCGACGCCGACGGTGACGCCGACGCCGAGCGCGACCCCGACGGGTAATCCGACGACGTCGTCGACGACGTCGACCTGATATCGAGTCCGGAAGATGCAGAAAGGCTAGCCAAGGCTAGCCTTTCTTTTTCGTTTTTCTTGCGAAGTCGTCGGGCTCCGGTGCTGGATTGATGATGTCCCGACGTTTGCATGCGCTCTGCGCGTGCAGCCAAGTACTGGCTCTGGATTTGGCAAGTGGCGCAGTGATCGGTGGGGCGAGATTTTTTGATGTGGTGGGTACCCTGCAGATCAGATTCAAGCGGTAGCCTTGATTGGTGCGCACAATGGATGTGAAGCGGCTATTCCTGATCAGCGCGCTGATGTTCGCTTCGGTCGACATTGGCTTGGCGGCAGAGACCAGCCGTGCCCTGCGCACGACAACGTCGCTCGGCCAGTCGTCCACTGATTCTCCGAAACCTCAAATCGCGATTCTGGTCGCGGGTGCGGTCGAGCGCCCGGGCGCGGCGACCCTTCCGGCTGCAGAAGCCACGGTGGCCGGTGTGTTG
>JALYJV010000363.1 GCA_030775105.1 Pseudomonadota bacterium
CTCGGGCCCCGTGGACGCGCACAAGGTCAACGAGATTCGCGGATTGCTCACGGCGGCGCTCGACGAATCCAACACGATGATCGAGCAGATGGGCGCGGCGCCGGGTGCGAAGTGGGGCGACATGACCACGGGCATCTTCACCGCCTCCGGTGATCTCTGCATGATCGCGCCATACGGCGTCGGCGGATTCGCCGCGGCCGTCTTCTATCCGATCAAGTTCGTCAACAAGTACTGGACGCACGAGCCCACCGTGGGCGTGCGCGACGGTGACGGCTTCATCCACAACGACGCGCGGTATGGCGGCATCCACAACACCGACCAGTCGATGATGATGCCGGTGTTCTGGAAGGGAAACCTCGTCTGCTGGCTGTCGGCGACGATCCACGAAGGCGAGAACGGCGCGACCGAGCCCGGCGGCATGCCGGCTGCAGCGGAGAGCAAGTTCGACGAAGGCCTGAAGATGTCGCCGTTCCGGGTCGTCGAGAACTTCGAGCTCAAGCGCGACCTCGTCACCTTTCTGCAGAACTCGGTGCGCGATCCCAAGCTGCAGCTTGAAGACATGAAGGTGCGCCTGCACTCGGTACTGCGCCTGCGCGAGCGCGTGATGAAGGTGCTGGAGGATCACGGCGAGGAAGCCCTTATCGTGACACTGCGCAAGCACATCGAGGACGTGGTCGTGGAAGTGCATCGCCGCATCCGCGAGCTGCCGGACGGCACGACGCGCACGATGTCATTCGCCGATTCGACGCTGCGCGAGAACGTCATGCTCAAGTTGAACATGGCGATCACGGTCAGGGGCGACCGCATGCTCGTCGACATGCGCGGCTCGTCGCCGGAGTTGCTGAACCGCTCGATCAACGCCTGCCAGGCGTCGTTCAAGACCATGCTGTTCAGCGGTTACATGCAGAACATCTGGCCCGACCTGCCGTTCACGATGGCGGTGTTCACGCCGTTCGATTTCATCTTCGACGAGAAGTCCATCATCAACGGCTCCTTCGACACGCCGCAGGCGATGAGCCTGATCCCGTTGTTCAAGACTATGACCATCGCCAGCATCCCGATGGCAAAGTTCAACTACAGCCTGCCGCACCGTTACACCGCGATGGTCGCACCGCAGTACGACCAGCCGGCGTCGCTGATCTACGGCGGCCTGACGCAGCACGCCGAGTATGTCGGCAACTTCTGCGCCGACATCAACGGCATGGGGCAGGGCGGGCGCAGCCATAGAGATGGCGAGCACTCGGTGTCGCCGCCGTTCGCCGCGCACTGCGACCTCGGCGAGATCGAGCTGATGGAGGAAGACCTGCCGCTGGTGCGCCTCGGCGCCTTTACGCTTGCGAAGGACCGCGTCGGCTTCGGCAAGCAGCGCTCGGGCCTGGGCTACGAGCAGATCCACACGTTTCGCGGGTCAGCGCTATGGGGCTACATGACGGGCTGCTCGGGCTCGCTGTTCCCGTCGGCCCTGCCGCTGTTCGGCGGCTATTCCTCGCCGACGTATCCGCTGTGCAAGATCAAGGGCATCGATGTCTTCAACGAGCTGCAGAGGAACCCGGAGAAGGTGCCCTTCGACATCATCCGCCTGATGAACGAGCAGTCCATTGATGGTGCGACGTACTCGACGCACGACATGGGCATGACCTTCGAACTCGCCGCGCCCGGCGAGCTGTACATGATGTGCCAGGGCGCAGGCGGCGGGTATGGCGACGTGCTGCAGCGCGAACCGGAGCGCGTGATGAAGGATATCGAAGAGAGCCTGATCTCCGGCGATACCGCACGCGACATCTTCAAGGTTGCCTACGATCCGTCGACACATCTGGTCGATGCTGCGGCGACTCAGGCGCTGCGTGCGGATGAGCGCAAGGCGCGCATTGCGCGCGGTGTTCCCTACGATGAGTTCGTCAAGACCTGGAACACGCCGGAACCGCCAGCGAATCTGCCGTACATGGGTTGCTGGGGCGAGGACGTGACCAGCGTCTACGGCATCATGATGGGCCAGCGCGTGAAGATGGACGGCAAGGCGCTGCAGAGCCAGTTCATGCTCAATCCCAAGGACCTGCGCATCGCCCAGCTCGAAGCTGAGGTCGCGGCGCTGAAGCGTCGCACCCAGCCGGGTCTCTCATTCCATGCTCAACCCTCTTGATCGATACCCGGAAATCCAGCGTGCCAGCGGTCGCAGCGCGCTACCCATCACCTTGATCGGTGGATTCCTCGGCGCAGGCAAGACCACGCTGCTGAACAGCCTGCTGACCCAGGGCGAGGGCCGGCGGCTTGCCGTGCTGGTCAACGACTTTGGCGAACTGAACATCGATGCCCAGCTGATCGTGAAGATCGAGGGCCAGCAGATGGAACTCGCCAATGGCTGCATCTGCTGCTCGATCCGCGACGACCTGGTTGCCGGCGTCGAGAACCTGCTGGCAAGCGATCCCCCGCCCGAGCAACTGCTGATCGAGACCAGCGGCGTGTCGGATCCGACCAACATCCTCTGCACCCTCAACCAGTCCAAGGTGCGCCGCCGGGTCTTCCTCGAAAACGTCGTCACGGTCGTCGACGCCGTGCATGCACTCGACGCGCGCGACAGCGAGTACATCGAGTTGTTTCAGCGCCAGATCCGCGGTGCGTTCATGACTGTGCTCAATCGAACGAACGTCGCAGGGCCCGATCGCGTGCTGAAAGTGCGCGAGCTGATCACCGAGCTGTTGCCGGCTGCGGCCATCATCGAGACCACCGATGGCAAGGTGCCGCTGGCATTGCTGCTGGGCGATGCGCGTCTGGGCCAATCCGCATTTCGCCCGGTCCCGGTGATGGACACGCGCTCGCATCCGTATTCGAGCATGGTGTGGCGCAGCGACAAGCCGCTACGTCGGGCCGAGTTCATGTTGGCGATGAAAGCACTGGCCAGCACCGTGTATCGGGCCAAGGGCTTCGTGAACTTCCGGAACTATCCTATCCCCGCGCTGTACCAGAAGGTTGGCAGCTACGAATCCTGCGTCGACGCCGGCGCCTGGGGTACTGCCATGCCACGCACAGAACTGGTACTGATCGGTTTGAGCTCCGGCTTCGATCAGGATCGGATCGACCGCGTGTTGGCGGCGAGCGCCATGGAGTAATCTGACTCGATGTGGATCGTCGGCGTCACTGACATGCCGATCCGCAGATTCTCCTGAGTCGATTGGCCGGGATTGATGCTGATGCGCACGGGCAGGCGCTGCACGATCTTCGTGAAGTTGCCGGTCGCATTGTGTGGAGCGATCGCGGAGTAGCTGACGCCGCTGGCTGGCCCGAGACTCTCCACCGTTCCCTTGAGCTTGCCGGTGGGCAGGGCATCCACGCTGATTCCAACGGACTGCCCCGGCCGCACACGTGCCAGCTGCGTCTGACGGAAGTTGGCCGCGATATACACGGCGTCGAGCGGGACGATTGCGAGCAGTGGCTTTCCGGTATCGATGAAGGCGCCGACACGGATGGCCTGCTGACCGATCGTGCCGGCTATCGGCGCGGTGATGCGGGTGTACGAGCGCTTCAGCTCCATTGCGGCTTGCGCAGCCTGCGCCTGTTCCCGACCGGCTGACTGCATGCTCAGTTGCGCATCGGCCTGCTGCAGCGCCTGCACGGTGCCGAAGCCGTCGTTGGCCTGGTTGCGATACGACGACGAAATCGCGGCCAAGCATGTTAGGCGCAAATTACCCCGCAGGTCGGTGAGTCGCATCGGAACCCGTTGCTATGTTGCACGACGCACAGACTTTCCCACGAGTGCTTCTTACCGTCTGGAACGAGCCGCACGGGAACGAACTGCCAAGGCTCTGGCGAGGAGAGACAACATCAACGATGACAATAAGAAACTGACCACCAACGGCGGCTGTCCGGTGGTCGACAACCAGAACATCATGACCGCCGGGCCTCGCGGGCCGGCTTTGCTTCAGGATGTCTGGTACCTGGAAAAGCTCGCGCATTTCGACCGCGAAGTGATCCCGGAACGCCGTATGCACGCCAAGGGCTCGGGCGCCCACGGTACGTTCACCGTGACGCACGACATCACGAAGTACACGCGCGCCAGGTTTCTCTCGGAGGTTGGCAAGAAGACCGAAGTGTTTGCGCGCTTCTCAACAGTGGCCGGTGAAAGAGGTGCCGCTGATGCAGAGCGCGACATCCGTGGCTTCTCGGTGAAGTTCTACACTGAAGAAGGCAACTGGGACATGGTAGGCAACAACACGCCCGTATTCTTCATGCGCGACCCCATGAAGTTCCCGGACCTCAATCACGCGGTGAAGCGCGATCCGCGCACCAACCTGCGCAGCGCGAAGAACAACTGGGATTTCTGGACCCTGCTGCCTGAAGCTCTGCATCAAGTCACTATCGTGATGAGCGATCGTGGCATTCCGTCGAGTTTTCGCCACATGCATGGCTTCGGTAGTCACACCTTCAGCTTTATCAATGCAAAGAACGAACGCACCTGGGCGAAGTTTCACTTCAAGTGCTTGCAGGGCATTCAGAACCTGACCGATGCAGAGGCCGAATCAGCGGTCGGCAAGGATCGCGAAACGAATCAGCGTGATCTGCTGGAAGCCATCGACCGGGGCGATTTTCCGAAGTGGCAGTTCTGCGTCCAGCTGATGCCGGAAGCCGACGCAGCAAAGGTTCCTTACCATCCTTTTGATCTCACCAAGGTATGGCCGCACAAGGACTATCCCTTGCAAGAGGTGGGTGTCCTGGAGCTGAACCGCAACCCGACAAACTACTTCGCGGAGGTCGAGCAGGCTGCTTTCAATCCTGGCGCCATCGTTCCGGGCATCGGCTTCTCGCCAGACAAGATGCTGCAAGGTCGCCTTTTTTCATACGGCGATGCGCAGCGCTATCGCCTGGGCGTCAACCACCATCTGATTCCTGTAAACGCGCCTCGCTGCCCGGTGCACAGCTTTCACCGCGACGGCGCGATGCGCGTAGACGGAAATCACGGGGGAACGTTGGCCTACGAACCCAATGGCAGCGCAGAGTGGGCCGAGCAACCGGAATTTCGTGAGCCACCACTGGCGCTCGACGGTGCGGCCGATCACTGGAATCACCGCGAGGACACGGACTACTACTCGCAACCCGGCGCTCTGTTTCGACTTATGAAGCCCGCGCAGCAGCAGGTTCTTTTCGAGAACACGGCGCGCCAGGTGGGCGGGGCGCCACGCGAAGTCCAGTTGCGCCACATTGGCAATTGCTCCAAAGCAGATCCGGCTTACGGTGCAGGCGTTGCGAGGGCTTTGGGTATCGCTCCGGGTGAAGCAGGCTGAGGGAGTGGAGCGGATGATTCGTGCCTGTCCAGTCTGTGCAGCAAAAAATCGAATCCCTGCCCGGCACCTTGCCGATAGCGGAAGTTGCGGTGCCTGCAAGCAGCCACTGCCTCCGCTGGCAGAACCGTTTGACGTGGACGCGAGTCTGTTTGCCGAGATCATTCGCGATGCGAAGGTCCCGGTGCTGGTCGATTTCTGGGCGCCCTGGTGCGGACCGTGCAAATCTGCGGCGCCGGAAGTGGCATACGCCGCGCAGAATCTTGCCGGTAAGGCGCTGGTGCTCAAGGTCAACACCGAGGCGCATCCGGACCTGGCGGCACAGTTCGCCATCCGCAGCATCCCCAACTTCGCCGTGTTCCGCGACGGTGAGCTGAAATGGCAGCAGGCGGGTCTCATCGGGCATCGACAGCTCGAACAAACCACGCTGGGCAGGGCCTGACAGACCGGTATGACGCGGGAGTCGTTCTTGCGGTTATCACGCAGACATACCACTCGAGAAGGTAGTCAATGATCGAGATTCAGCATTTCTTCGACGAGCAAACGTCCACTCTTTCCTACGTGATTCATGACGGCAGCACCGGCGTAGTCATAGATCCGGTGCGCAACTACGATCCGAGGAATGCACGTACCTCGTGGGCGGGTGCCGAGACCATCGCGGATTACATCAACGGCAAAGGCCTGGCGATTCCGTACGTCATCGACACTCACGCTCACGCCGATCATCTGACGGCACTACCGTTCTTCAAGGACCGGTACGGCGCGCGCTCTGTCACCGGCGCCCGCATGGGCGTCATCCAGAAGATATTCCGCGACATCTACAACATGGGCGACGACTTTCCAGTGGATGCGAGCCAGTTCGACGTGCTGATTGATGAGAATGAAGTGCTCGGCGTTGGTTTGTTTGAGGTGCAGGCCATGCATACGCCCGGTCACACGCCTGCGCACATGTCGTGGAAGGTCGGCCACGCGCTGTTCACAGGCGATACGTTGTTCATGCCGGACTACGGCTCGGCGCGATGCGACTTTCCCGGCGGCTCATCTGCGGAGCTCTACGACTCGATTCAGCGCATATACGCCATGCCCGAGGACACGCGTCTCTACCTCTGCCATGACTACATGCCGGGTGGTCGCCCATTGGCTTTCAAAACCACGGTGGGCGAGCAGAAGCGCAGCAACGTGCAGATCAATGCGCAGACCACGAAGGAAGGTTTTGTCGCCTTTCGCAAGGAGAAGGACACCAAGCTCCCGCCTCCTGTGCTGATCCTGCCCGCGCTACAGGTCAATATCCGCGCGGGCGAACTGCCCGATCCGGAATCCAACGGCACGCGCTATCTCAAGATCCCGCTGGACGTTCTGGGTCAGCGACGCTACTGAGCAGGTTGCCGTGTTGGCGCGCGTTGAAAGTTGACCGGAAAAGCGGGGTTATGCTCGCTGGGGAGCGACGACACCATTTTCTTATCGACGGTAGGGCAGGGTCGGCGTCCAGAAAAAAACTGGCCGGTCACGTTCACATACTCAATGTTTCAGCTCAGCCCGTTGAGGATGGTGAGAGCGCAGATTTGGCAGCTGGAAAGCGGACATCCGTCCGCGCATCTCCGTTGTCCGTCAATTACCGACCACGCTGCCGATCCGTGGATTCTCCGGCGCGCAAAGTAGTGCGCACAGCGCTCGGCGCTCGGCGTTTCCCTTGCTATTTCTGTCTTGCCGCTCGTGATTTTGTCCGAGGTTCTGCCAGTTGGGAAAGCAACCACTCCAGCGAGCGAGCAAAACTTTGTGCCGGGTCCTCACCCAACTTCGGGAGTACAGCAGCAAGGTGCGGAAATTTTCCGGTCGCGCTGAATTTCTCGGCCGCTTTGTAGCGGCTCTTGCCTCCGGGGCTTGCCTGAATCGAGCACGCCGCGCTGTAGGCATAGTGCACAACCATGCGCCAGAGGTGCATCGCTTCCTCCTCGCTGAAGCCGGCCTTCACCAATGTTTCTGCTGCCGCTTCCGCGAACGGCAAGATGGCAGAAGCACTTTGATCCCAGGAACGCAGGGCCAGCACAAACGGGTTCTTTCGCATGAATGCGATCAGTTGCTCAAACGCATCCTTCAACCACGCGCGCCAATGAGCCGCGTCAATGGGTTGGGGCTGAAAACTCGCGACTACGTGTTCACCGACTGCGGTGATCAGCGCTTCGCGCGACGCGAAGTGGCGATGTACTGCAGCGCGCCTCACGTCTAGCTGATCGGCGAGGCGTTGCATCGTCAAATCCGCCATCGGCAGCTTCTGCGCTTCCGCAAGAATCAGTGCGCGCGTGATGCGCGGCGGGCGGCCGCGGCGGATTTTCTCGGGTGCATGGGTCGCTGGGGGCTTAGGCAAGCTGCACGCTCCGGACTCGATGGTTCATTTTGTGGCAGGTGTATGATATATATTTAGTGGCGGATGTAACAAATTATCTGTTTTGCAGGCTTGAGCGCACCGGAACGTGCCGGGAAGCGTCGGTAAATCCTCCCAAGGACTTCATTATGAACACTAGTGAATCTGAATCGGCAGTGACCCTGAAAGACGGCCGCAAACTGGCGTTTGCGGAGGTCGGCGACAAACAGGGAAAGCCCGTGCTCCTTCTGACCGGCACCGGCACCGGGCGCTCCCAGGCTTACTGGTTCGATTCCGCAGCGCGCAAGGCGGGTGTTCGCCTGATCGTCACCGACCGTCCCGGCTACGGGCATTCTGATCCTCATCCGGATCTCACGTTCCTCAACTACGTAGACGACGTTCGTGAGCTGCTGGACCAGCTGGGGCTCGCGCGCGCCGCCGTCGCCGGCATGTCGGGCGGTGGCGGGTATGCGATGGCATGCGGCTACCGGATGCCTGAGCGTATCGAGCGGGTGGTCATGGTCTGCGGCATGGTCCCGGCGCCGCCGGAGGTGTTCAAGAAGATGTCCGGCATGGTGCGCATGATCTTCTGGCTCACGCGCCACATGCCTCGCCTGGCGACGTCGCTGCTGAATCGCATGCAGGGTGGCGGTGTCGATGTCGACGGCAAAGCACTGAAGCGCAAGCTCAAGCAGCTGCCGGAAGCGGACCGCCGCGTGCTGGAGCGCAGCGAGATGCGGGAGTTGTGCTACGGAGCCCCAGCGCAGGACGCGCTGCGCCAGGGCATGGGCATCTTCGTTCACGAAATGGCCCTCTATGGCAAACCGCTGGGGTTCGAGCTTGCCGAGGTCCGGGTGCCGGTGCGTGTGTGGCACGGACTGCTGGATGTGAACGTCGTGATCGACATCGCACGTTACGTCGCTGCGAGTGTTCCGGGAGCCAGGTTGACGATCGAGCCCGAGTCCGCGCATCTGTTCGGATTTGGAAATCCTGACGGCCTGATGCAACAGGCGGTTGGCCCGTGAAGGTGCTCAAGACCTTTGCTTTCTGCGGCTTGTTCGCGATGGCTGCAGTCGCACTCCCCGCA
>JALYJV010000364.1 GCA_030775105.1 Pseudomonadota bacterium
CCGTTGTGGTGGATCATGTCCGTTTTGCCGTGCATCAGCCGTTCGGCCCGAACGATCGCGGCGCCGTAGGCCTGGCCGATGGACTGGTGGCCCAGGCAGACGCCGAGGATCGGGAACTGGCCCTGCAGGCGCGCGATCAGCTCCAGGCAGATGCCGGCCTCGTTCGGCGTGCAGGGACCCGGCGACAGGATGATGTGGCTGGGCTTGAGCGCCGCCACCTGGTCCACCGTGATCTGGTCGTTGCGGTGCACCGCGACCTCCGCACCCAGCTCGCCGAAGTACTGCACGAGGTTGTAGGTGAAGGAGTCGTAGTTGTCGATCATGACGATCATGACGAGGCCTCCGCGGCGGCATTCATCATCGCCCGCGCCTTGGTCATGGTTTCGATCCACTCCGATTGCGGCACCGAGTCGGCGACAACGCCGGCGCCGGCCTGCACGTGGACCTGGCCGTCCTTGATCACCGCGGTGCGGATCGCGATCGCGGTGTCCATGTTGCCGTCCCAGCCGAGGTAACCCACGGCGCCGCCGTAGATGCCGCGCTTGACCGGCTCCAGCTCCTGGATGATCTCCATCGCCCGCACCTTGGGCGCGCCGGACAGCGTGCCCGCCGGGAAGGTCGCAGCCAGCGCATCGAGCGCGTCGACGCCGGGCTTCAACTGGCCGGTGACGTTGCTGACGATGTGCATGACGTGGCTGTAGCGCTCGATCACCATCTTGTCGGTCAGCTTGACGGTGCCGGTCTGCGAGACGCGGCCGACGTCGTTGCGGCCGAGGTCGATCAGCATCAGGTGCTCGGCGATCTCCTTCGGGTCAGCGAGCAGATCGGCCTCGAACGCATGATCCTGCTCCGGCGTTGCGCCACGCGGACGCGTGCCGGCAATCGGGCGCACGGTGACTTCGCCGTCCTCGACCCGCACCAGGATTTCCGGACTGGAGCCAACGACGTGATGATCGCCGAGGTTCAGGCAATACAGATACGGCGAAGGATTCAGGCGGCGGATCGCGCGGTACAGCTGCAACGGATCGGCGCTGAACGGCGCCGACAGACGCTGCGACGGCACGACTTGCATGCAGTCGCCGGCGGCGATGTAATCCTTGATGCGATCGACCGCCTGCTTGAAGCGTTCCTCTCCGAATACCGATTCGAAGTTCGTCGCCGCTTCGGCGCTGGACAGCGGCGCGTGGACGAAGCCGGCCGGTGCGGTGAGCTGTGCTTCGATGTCGTCGAGACGCCGGCGTGCACGCGCGAGGTCGGCTGCGTCTTCCGGATCCGCGTGGACAACAAGAATCAGGCTCGCCCGCTGGCTGTCGAACACGACCAGTTCTTCTGACAGCATCAGCAGGATGTCGGGCGTGCCGAGCGGATCTGTTTTATGCGTCGCGGCGAGCTTGGGTTCGAAGTAGCGCACGCAGTCATAGCCGAAATAGCCGACATGGCCGCCCGAGAAGCGCGGCAGGCCTGGTTCCGGGCGCACGCGGAAGCGCGCGGCATATTCGCGGATCCATTGGATCGGATCGGCGGATTCGAGTTGCTCGACGACGACACCGTCGCGGCTCAGCTCGATCTTTGCGCCGCTGACCCGCAGCACTTCGCGCGATGGCAGGCCGATGAACGAGAAACGGCCCCAGCGCTCGCCGCCCTGCATCGATTCGAGGAGGTAGGAATAGCGCGCGTCGGCGCCGTGGCGCGTCAGCTTGAGGTAGGCGCTGACCGGCGTATCGAGGTCGCCGGAGAGTTCGCGCGTCAGCGCGATGCGGTTGTAGTTCATGGTCTGAATACGGGTATGGAGAATCGGTGTGTGAACGGCGGGCAGAAACGCCCCTAGTGGTGAATCACCACCATCGCCACGACTGATTTCCCGTCTTCCCGTAGATATCCATGGACTGCATGACCCTGGGCTTGTACCGCGTCTATTGACCGGCCTTGGCGATTTCCGCCTTCATGGCGGCAATGGTAGCGGCGTAGTCCTTGTTGCCGAAAATCGCGCTGCCGGCAACAAAGGTATCGGCACCGGCCGCCGCAATGGCGCCAATATTGTCGACCTTGACCCCGCCGTCAATCTCCAGGCGAATCTCGCGGCCGCTGGCGTCGATCAGCTTGCGCGCGTCGCGCAGCTTGTCCAGCGCGGCCGGAATGAAGCTCTGCCCGCCGAAACCGGGATTGACCGACATGATCAACACCATGTCGACCTTGTCGATCACATGGCGCAGCACGTCCAGCGGCGTCGCCGGGTTGAACACCAGGCCGCTCTTGCAGCCCATGCCGCGGATCGCCTGCAGGCTGCGGTCGACGTGACGCGACGCTTCCGGGTGGAAGGTGATGTAGTCGGCGCCGGCCCTGGCGAACGACTCGGCCAGCGAATCGACCGGCTCGACCATCAGGTGGGCGTCGATCATCGCCTTGATGCCGTACTTGCGCAGCGCCTCACAGATGCTCGGGCCGAAGGTCAGATTCGGCACATAGTGATTGTCCATCACGTCGAAGTGGACGATGTCGGCACCGGCGGCGAGTACGCGCTCGACATCCTCGCCGAGACGCGCGAGGTCGGCGGACAGAATGCTGGGCGCAATCATCGGGGTAAGCTTGGCCATGGATTCGGTCGGCGCTGGATGAAGGCGCGCATTATTGCCGATATCGGTCCCCGCTGACCGCCCTCACGGCGCGATCTTGCCCTTCAGCGCGATGCGAAACGCTGCAGGGTCGAAGCGGTCAGCTCGATGATCCGCTGGCGCTGTGCCGGAGCCAGCTCGGGCTCGCCGGCCTGCGTTTGCAGTCGCGTGCTCAGGCGGCCCAGTTCTGCAGGCGCAATCTCAAGCCCGCAGTGGTCGAACAGGCGGCCGATCTGCGCGTGCGGCGCGCGGCGCAGTTCCTCATGGCGAACAACCAGGGTTGCCGCACGCAGGCTCGGGCTGGCATCGAGCTGATCGGCAATATGCCGATAGAGGTCGTCCCAGGCCAGGGCATAGCCCTCGATCCCGTTACCCTGCGCCCAGGCCTCACGGATCGCGGCGTAACGCGTCGCATCTCCGGTATGGACGGCGCGGCGGTCGAGGCCAAACTCGAAATGGCCAAGCCGCGACATATAGCGCTGAGCGCGTGGATCAGCGGCATGCAGCGCACAGAAACGCTGATGCTGGCGCAACAGCGAGGCGACATGGGAAACCGGATCGCGCAGGGGCACAACAAAGCGCGCATCCGGATACAGTCGCGCCAGATAGCGCATGCGCGTGCTGTTGTAGTTGCCCTTGGCCAGATAGCGGTACCCGCCACGCAACCAGAGCAACTTGCGCAGGTGCTCGTCGTAGTAGCGCTCGAAGGCCGGCGCCTGCGTATCGCTGTCGAGCACGTCGACCATGCCGGGCTGGTGCAGCCCGGGGAAAAAGCTCATCCACAGCACTTCTTCGACGGCTTCCGGGCTGTCCGGCGTGACAAGAATGCCGTCGCCGTGCGCACGTTCGACGGCCAGCGGCGCCTTGCGTTGCGCGCGGTCGAGAAAGCGGTTCCAGAAATACGGCGTGTGCACCAGCGGAAAATCATGGTAGGCATGAGTCGCCGTCGCCGCGTGTTCGGCGAGCATTTCCAGCAGGATCGTACTGCCCGAGCGCGCGAGACCACAGACATAGATCGGCGCTTCGACACGCACCGCGGAAATGCGCTCTTCAAGGACCTGGGTTTCGAAACGGCCAAGCGCCTGCCAGAACTGCGGCGCGCGCGCGACCCAGGCGGCCAGATGATCGACCCATGCCGGCACCTCGAACGGATTGCCGGGCGGCAGAGGGCGGTTCATGCGCGCGCCTATTGGATATGCAGCGCGCGCTTGAACCCGAAAGCCACGAGGGTCAATACGCTGAAGAACGTGAATTCCCAGCCGCGCATCCAGTTCGGGCCGTAGCGCAGATACTCGCTCGGTGGCAGGTTCAGTTCGATGCGGTCGATCGGCAATTCCTCCGGCAGCCAGCCGAGCGGACTACCGGCCAGCGCAGCCTGCCAGGTGCGCTTCACGAGCACCGGCCGCGGCTCGCTCCATTCGATCTCGCCGACGCCGCGACCGCTCAGATCGGTCAGAGCCAGCCGCGTCTTGCCCTGACCCGGCACGGGTGGGATCAGCTGAGCGTTGAGCAACGCGGGTTGGGTGCGGACTTCGACCTGATCGAGCCGATCGGGAAAGACATAACCGTAAGTCTGCGCGATCCAGCCGATGACGAGAATCATCGGCGCCAGCGCGACACCGGCCGGTCCGATGACCAGCCCGAGCTGGCCGAAAGCCAGGCCGAGCATGCGTCGCATGCGTGGCCAGGCATCGGCAAACTCGCCGTCGAACTGGTCAAGATCGCGGCGTGCAACGATCAAGTCGCGCTTGATCTGGAGGATGCGCCGCTGCGGAGACAGCGCCGCGTAGATCAGCATCGTCAGTGCCCCGGCCACAACACTCCACAGCACAAGACGCGCGGCCCGTTGCAACCACGTGGCCATCTGCGTATCCGCCCAGCTGAGCAGGATCACCGGCAGTTCGAGCCAGTCCATGGCGGCCCGCCTACTTGGGGACGCCGGACGGATCCGGCGCCTCATTGTTTCCGGCCTGCGCCGCGGCGCGGCGCTTCATCATGCGCCGCAGCGGCCACATGACGACAAAGAACAGCGCGGCGAGTACGGCGACGACAACCGCCCACAGCGCGCCGAGCAGGCTCAGCCCGGCCCCGGGGCCGACATACGCTTGGGCGGGAGCAGCGAGAATCAACAGGGCCGCAGCAGCTGCGCTGCCTAGCGCAGCGGATGGAAGCTTGGATTTCTTGTTCATGACGCACTCCTGTCCTCAGCTTCGAGTAGCTGTCGGAATTCGGGTTCAAGGGCTTCCGGGCTGATGCGTTGCGCCGACGACACGATCGGGATCAAGACGTCGGCGTCTCCGGCACGCACCGGATTGACGTACTCCCAGACAATATCTCCGGCCGCACTGACCTCGAGCAAGCGGCCACCATCGGATTCGGTAATCAAGGTGTTGCCGTTCGCCAGCCGTTGCTGCGACGAACGAATGATGCTTTCCAGCGGATGGTCGGCAGTGCCTGCATAACGC
>JALYJV010000365.1 GCA_030775105.1 Pseudomonadota bacterium
GGTTCACGCCTGCTGGTGCCGAAGGCGCGGATGGCCGAGGCGATCGAAGTCGCACGCAACGCCGCTGGCGAAGTCACCGTCGGCGATCCGCAGGGCAGTTTTGCGATGGGCCCGGTCGTCTCGAAGAACCAGTACAACGAAGTGCAACGTTACATCGAACTCGGCATCCAGGAAGGTGCCACGCTGGTCGCCGGAGGCCCCGGTCGGCCTGAGGGACTGAGCAAAGGCTACTACTGCAAGCCGACAGTGTTCGCGAATGCGCGCAACGACATGAAGATCGCCCGCGAGGAAATCTTCGGGCCGGTGCTCGTGATCATCGGCTACGACAACATCGATCACGCCATAGAAATCGCCAACGACTCCGACTTCGGCCTCGCCGGCTACGTCAACGGCGTCGATCCGGAAACCTGCCGCAACGTCGCGCGTCGCCTGCGCACCGGCTGGGTCTCGATCAACGGAGGCTTTGACTTCATGGCACCGTTCGGCGGCATCAAGAAGAGCGGCAACGGTCGTGAATGGGGCGAGCACGGTTTCCACGAGTACGTGGAAACTAAGGCGCTGATTGAGCCGGCGCCGGCGGCTGCCTGAAACATTTCCATTGATGCCATTACACATTCCGTTCGCATCGAGTGCCGCGCGTAGCGCGGTGTATCGAGATGCTGTCACCTGCAGCGCGGGTGTCTCGATACACCGAGCCTGCGGCTCGGCACTCGACACGAACGGAGTTTTGCTTGAGCGCCATATTGTTCGAATCCTGAACCGGATATCCGCCCCATGACTGACCTCCGCTTCGACAACCGCGTCGCCGTGATCACCGGTGCCGGCCGCGGCCTCGGCCGCGCCTATGCCCTGCTCCTTGCATCAAGGGGCGCAAAGGTCGTCATCAACGATCTCGGCAGCAGCCTGCAGGGCCAAGGCGCTGATGCAAGCCCGGCGGAGGAAGTCGTCGACGAGATCAAGGCTGCGGGGGGCGATGCCGTCGCCTGCACCGACTCGGTCGCGACCGAAGCCGGTGGCAAGGCGATCATCCAGACCGCGCTCGATCACTACGGCCGCATCGACATCCTGATTCACAACGCCGGCAACGTGCGTCGCGGCACGCTGAAGGAAATGACGTACGAGGACTTCAACGCGGTGCTCGATGTGCATCTGCGTGGCGCGTTCCACGTCGTGCGTCCGGCGTTCCCGCTGATGTGCAAGGCGGGTTACGGCCGCATCGTGCTGACGTCCTCAGTCAGCGGCATCTACGGCAATCACACCGTCGCCAACTACGCGACCTCGAAGACCGGCATGATCGGCCTGTGCAATGTCGCCGCGCTCGAAGGCGCCGCCGAAGGCGTGAAGTGCAACATCATCGCGCCCGGTGCCGTCACGCGCATGGCCGAGGGCCTCGATACGTCGCAGTACCCGCCGATGGGGCCGGAGCTGGTTGCGCCGCTGGTCGCTTGGCTGTCGCACGAATCCTGCTCGGTCACCGGCGAGATCATGTCGGCGATGGCCGGCCGCCTCGCGAAGATCTACCTCGCCGAAACCCCGGGCGTGTACAAACCCGAATGGTCGATCGAGGGCGTCGGCGAACAGATGCAGGCGATCCGCGACACCGGTACGCCGTGGGTTTTTCCGGTCGTGCCGTCTGGACAGGCCGACCACATCCGCCGCAGCTTCGAGATGGCGCGCAAAGGCTAGAACCGGCCGCCGGAACGACACGGGGGATTTGCTAGTCTGGACGCCAGCAAATCACCTACGGGCCCCTTGGACATGAGCGACTACGTCAAGTACAGCTTCGATGCCGGCATCGCAACCATTGAACTGGATGACGGCAAGCGCAATGCGCTGTCGCCCGACATGCTCCGCCAGATCAACGCGGCGCTGGACCGGGCCGAATCGGACCGCGCCGTCGTCATCCTGACCGGGCGGGAGTCGGTGTTCTCGGCCGGCTTCGATCTCAAGGTCATGAAGTCCGGCGGTGCCGACACCCTGCGCATGCTGCACGCCGGCTACTCGCTGACGGCACGGGTGATGTCCTACCCCTATCCGGTGATCGTGGCCTGCAACGGTCACGTGCTGGCGATGGGCGTGTTCCTGATGCTATCTGCGGATTACGTCATCGGTACCGAGGGCGATTTCAAGATTTCAGCCAATGAAGTGGCATTGGGTCTGACCATGCCTCGTGTTGCAGCGGCGATGCTGAAACATCGCCTGAAGCCATCGGACTACCAATCCGCAGTGACGCTATCCAAATACTTTTCTGTCGACGGCGCGCTCAATGCCGGCTTCTTTGACGAAGTGGCGGGTCAGTCGGCACTGATGGTTCGCGCACATGAATGCGCTGGTGAATTCGCCAAGCTCGACATGCCGGCGCATGGTGCCTCGAAGCTGAGAATCCGCAGACAGCTGATCCGCTACGTGCGCCGAAACATTCCCCTTGATCTGATCGACGCCGTGCTGCTGGGGCTGAAAGCAGCGCGCCGCAAGCGTTGACCCTCTTAACGATTTTCTTCGACAGTTTTACTGGAGCACTCCGATGATCGGCATGGATAACGGCAAATGCCCTTTTGAATTCAACTTCGATCCAGCCACCTTCAAGGTCGGCGATACAGTCAGCTACCGGGTTCCAAAACTCGGCGACTTCCCGTTCGCGGCGCAGATCGTCGCCGTGCATGACGATCACCTGCAGATCGTCGATCCTGGCGAACCCGGCAAGGTGCTGCGCGCGACGCGCGAAAGCCGGCCGGTGGTCAGCGACGATCAAGCCTTGAGCTGATACGGTCACTCCAGAGATCGCCCCCGGAGAATGAAGATGCGCGCAGGCATACCTGTGGTACTGGCGGTTCTGCTGCTGAACTCTGCCTGCGATCAATCAGATGACTCGGGCCCTGCAACCGGGATCAGCATCGACTTCGCCACGGATCGCGGATGGCGCGGCGGGCAGTCCGACTACTCTGCGGACACTGCGCCCGAAGAGGTCGTCTTCGAGGAAGGCGCGACCTTGCCCGCACCATTCAGCGGAACCGGCCTGTATTCCTCAGGCATCAATCGCAGCGACGACCTGTTCCTGTACGCAACGAAGAGATTCGATGGCCTGGTCCCGAATCAGCGCTATCGCGTCTCGTTCGATCTGCGCATCCTCACCGACGTGGCTTCCGGCTGTGTCGGCGTCGGCGGCCCACCCGGCGAAGGCGTCACCGTCAAGGCCGGCGCCAGCCCGATCGAGCCGCTGACGGTCGAAACGGATGGCGAATTCCTGATGAACATCGACAAGGGCAACCAGGTCCAGTCGGGTGCTGACGCGCTGGCGCTGGGCAACATCGCCAACAGCAGTACCGACTGCGAGCAGCGAAGCTATGAGGAAAAACTTCTTAGCAGCACGACGCCCCTTGTCACCGAGACCAATGCCGAAGGTGCGCTGTGGATTCTGTTCGGCATCGATTCCGGATTCGAATCCGGCAGCGCGCTCTACTACCTCGACGCGCAGGTCACTGCGACGCCCCTGTGAGCTGAAGCTCGAGAGCGAGAAAGTCATGGCAACGGGTTGGGCACGTGAAGGTGCAGTCCAGGAACAGATCGATGCGACGGTCACGGACGCCGTCGCGCGTGCGCGCAACGCCCTGTCGTCGGGCCCGAGCCTGAGTCACTGCATCGAGTGCGAGTCGGAGATTCCGCCCGGCCGCCAGCAGGCGATTCCCGGCGTGCAGCTTTGCGTTGTGTGTCAGGAGGCACATGACCGCGCGACAGACACCTTCAGCGGCTACAACCGGCGCGGCAGCAAGGACAGCCAGTTGCGTTGAGCGGCACACCACCGTCACAGGAACAATAGATGACTCTTCTACGGGGCTACCTGATTGCCGCCTGGCTGCTGCTGGCTGCGATCACTGTCTACGCGGTTACATCGCTGGGTCTCGACGCCGCGAATGTCTTCTTCAGCGATTTCGCGCATCCCTGGCGCGCACAGTTCTATACGGACTTCCTGCTGCACGTCGTACCCATTGCGGCGTGGATCTTCTGGCGAGAGCCTTCACGTATCGTTGGCCTGCTCTGCGCCGTCGGCGCTGCGTCCGGAGGCCTGTTCACGCTGCTGTACGTGCTGGTCGCGACGTTCCGTGCCAACGGTGATCCGCGACGCCTGCTGCTCGGACGGCACTGGACAAGCTGAGTGCCCGCCCCGCCACCAAGTGCTGTAGGGCGGTACAGCGCAGCGTATCCCGCCTGTCGCGAAACCGGCGGTGCCAACGCGTGCTTCAGCCGCACGCGTCAGCCGCACGCGTCCCGCCCTACATGAACTCGGGCGACATCAAGAAGTCAGACCGCCTGCCTAACGACGGTGCAGCGTCGACGTCGGTGCAAAAATACCCTGACGCATGAAGTTCGACAGCTCGCGCGCAAAGCGCTGGGCCAGCTCTTCAGGATCGCTGTTCGGCAGCCGGCTGAGCATCACCAGCGTCGATGTCATGCCGAAGAAGATGTAAGAGAGGATCTCGATGTCGAGATCGGCGCGCGCCTCGCCGGTGCGCTTCATCTGCTCGAGCATCATCCTGACCACGCGGTTGATCGGCTGCTCCTGTGACAGTTCACGACCGGCAATGGCGTCGGACACTAGCAGCGCCGCGGCATCGCGGTTCTGCAGGACCAGCCTTGCGGTATGCAGCAGCACGTCATCTGCAGACGCGACGCTGCTGCCCTGGATCGATTCGAGCAGTCGCTCCGTGATCCAGCCCTTGGCTTCGCGCAGCAGGTGCTCGCGGTCTGCGAAGTGCTGGTACGCCACGCCGCGACTGACATTGGCGAGCTGCGCGGCTTCCTTGATCGACAGCCCATCGGGCCCCTTGCGCGCGAGCAACTCCACCGTCGCCTGCAGCAGGCGTGCGCGGGTCTGAACCGGATTGCGGATGCGCGGCTTGCGCACCACGGGTTTGACGGTCTTCCTCATGCCGACATCCAGGGCCTGGGCGGGAACGCGCGCAGGTACGGAGTCCGTACCCGCACGCAGGCTCGCTCAGAACTGCGATTCCGGCAGGCGCACCACGAGGCCGTCGAGTTCGTCCTTCATGAGCACCTGACAGGTCAACCGACTGTTCGATTCAACACGCAGGGCGCCATCCAGCATCATCTCCTCGCCTTCGTTCTTCGGGCACACCTTGTCCAGCCACGCGGGATCGATGTAGCCGTGGCAGGTCGCGCAGGAGCAGGCGCCGCCGCAGTCACCGACAATACCGGGGATCAGGTTGTCGACCGCGTTCTGCATCACGCTCTTGCCGCTTTCGGCGTCGACGACATGCTGCTTGCCGTTGTGCTCGATATAGAGAATCTTGGGCATGATCGTTACGCCTTCGTCGCGGTGAAAGGATAGGAACCCATGAAGCCGGCCTTGGCCTTGCCGGTGATCACGTTGCCGCTCAGCTCGCCGGTGAACTCGACTTTCATCTTCATCGGCTTGGTGATGTGGTTGGCCCAGTAGATCTTGTTGCCGGTGCGCTTGAAGTCGGCGATCGGCGACGTAGAACCTGCGCCGGTCTGCGCACCGCTGATGCTCTCGCCGTTGCGTTCCAGTACCAGCACCGCAGGCTGCGGACCGGTCGGGCCTTTCACGACGACGTTCCAGGTGCCTTCCAGCGCCACTTCCGCAGCAGCGCTGACAACCGGAGCCGGTGCAACAGCCTTCGGCGGACTGATGTAGTTCTTCGGCTTGGAGCCGATCCATACCGGCAGCGAATCCCAGCCGCGCACGGACGACGTCGACGACAGCACGGCGTTGTCGTAATCCACTTCCCACTCAGGGAAGCGCTTCAGCACTTCTTCCATCGCGACGCGGCCTTCGAGGCGCGCCAGCGGCGCGCCGATACAGACGTGAATGCCCTGACCGAAGGTCATGTGCGGACGTGCTTCGCGATGGATGTTGAAACTGTCGCCATTGACGAAGCGCGATTCGTCGCGGTTGCAGGCGGCCAGCAGCATGATCATCACGGCGCCCCTGGGAATCTTCTTGCCATAGAGCTCGATGTCGCGCATCACTTCGCGCGCAACGAACGGGCCAGGCGGTTCGAAGCGCAGCAGTTCCTCGATCGCGGCCGGAATCAGAGCCGGGTTCTTCACAAGATCGCGACGCTGGTCCGGATGTTCCGACAGGGTCTTGCCCATCCAGCCGATGAGTCGGTTGGTGGTCTCGTTGCCGGCGCCGGCCACGACGTTGACGATGTTCGAGATCTCATCGCGCGTCAGCTTGCGCGTCACGCCGTCCGGATCCTTGAACTCGGTCTGCAGCAGCTCCGTCATCATGTCGTCCGACGGATTCTTCTCGCGCCAGCTGATGTATTCCTCGAAGCCGGCGAGCGCCTCCTGCTGCAGCGCCTGCTGGTTGGCGATGTCGATCGGCTTGCCGGCCTCGGTGCGCATGCGCGCGTCGACCGACTCGCGGATCGCGGTCTGGTCCTTCTCCGGAATGCCGAGCAGCATGCTGACAGCGCGCATCGGCACTTCCGCGCCGAGATTGGCGATGAAGTCGAAGCGGTCGCCGCCGACCAGCGGGTCGAGGCTGCGTGCGCACAGCGCGCGGATGTCCTGCTCCACGGCATACATGCGCTTGGGCGTGATGATGCGCTGCATCAGCGAGCGGTACGCCGTGTGCTTGGGCGGATCCTGGTGGATGAACACCGAATCCGGCATCACCGACTTGGCCTTGATGAACTCGAGGATGTCACCATGCGCCGAGCTGAACAGGTCGCGATCACGCAGCGTGGCTTCGACATCTGCGAAGCGGCTGATCGCATAGAAGTCGTATTCCTCGTTGTAGTACAGCGGCATTTCCTCGCGGAGCCGCTTGTAGGTCGGGTACGGATTCTTTGAAAGCTCCGGGTTGTAAGGGTCCCAGGAGATGTTGGCTGCGCTCATTGCTCGACCTTTGGCTGTGTCTGGCTGTATGGGTGTGGCATGTCCCCTTCAAGGGCCACCGCAGGCGGTGGGTCATGCCGGGGCCTAATGTACACGCATGTCAATTAGCGTGCAAAGGCTTTTTTTTCCCCCGCGGGGCGGAGTTCCAAGCCATTGATTCACCGGGCACAATGCTCCGGTCCATTCCTTACTGAATTCGTCGAACGATCGCGGATCGCTCGATGCCGGAGCGCCCGATGCAAAACACGCAGCAATGGCTGGGCCACCCGCGCGGCTTGTCGACGCTGTTCTTCACCGAGATGTGGGAGCGCTTCAGCTACTACGGCATGCGCGCGATCCTCGTCCTGGCGATGGTCGCCGCGGTCCAGGGCGAGAACCCGGGCCTGGGCATCACGAAGGAAACCGCGCTCGCGATCTACGGGCTCTACACCTCGGCGGTGTATCTGTCGGCGTTGCCGGGCGGGTGGATCGGCGACCGCCTGATCGGGCCGCGCAATGCGGTGTTCTGGGGCGGCGTGATCATCGCCTGCGGGCATTTCTGCATGGCGCTCAACACCACGCCGAGCTTCTTCATCGGCCTGATCCTGATCGCGCTCGGCACCGGCCTGCTCAAGCCGAATGTCAGCGTGCTGGTCGGCCAGCTGTACAGCGATGCCGAAAGCGCACGCAAGGATGCGGCGTACTCGATCTTCTACATGGGCATCAACGCCGGCTCGTTCCTCGGCAAGATTCTCTGCGGCTATCTCGGCGAGAAGGTCGGCTGGCACTGGGGCTTCGGCGTCGCCGGCGTCTTCATGGTGCTCGGCCTGATCCAGTACAAGCTGTCCGCTCACTATCTCGGCAACATCGGCATCGCCGCCGTGTCGAGCGGCAATCCGGCGAAGGACGCGCAGGTGCGCCGCCGCGGCTGGAGTGCGGCAGCGATCTTCGTCGCAGGCATCGTCTGCGTGGTGCTGGCAGTGCTGGGTGGTGCGCTGGTCATCAACGCAGTCTCGCTTGCCAAGATCGTCGGGCTGTTCAT
Source organism: Pseudomonadota bacterium (assembly GCA_030775105.1). Taxonomy (GTDB): domain Bacteria; phylum Pseudomonadota; class Gammaproteobacteria; order Nevskiales; family Nevskiaceae; genus Solimonas. Next base: position 7,907 of record JALYJV010000365.1, read on the forward strand.
CGCCCTGCTCGCGTTCGCGTGCTTCGCCGGACTGTTCCTGTTCGGCGGATTGACGCCTATCGAGAAGAAGCGCGTTGCAGTGATCGTCGTGCTGTTCATCGGCGCAGCCCTGTTCTGGAGCGGCTTCGAACAGGCGGGTTCGAGTTTCAGCCTGTTTGCAAAGGAACACACCGATCGCATCGTCTGGGGCTGGGAGATTCCGGCGTCCTGGATCCAGGCCGTGAATCCACTGCTGATCGTGATCCTCTCGCCATTCTTCGCCGCACTCTGGGTACACCTAGGCAAGCGCAACCTCAACCCGTCCACACCATTGAAGTTCGGGCTCGGCCTGCTGCAGCTGTCGATCGGCTTCGCGGTGCTGGCCTGGGCCTCGGTCTATGTCGCCGCCGGCGAAAAGGTCGCGCCAACATGGCTGCTGCTCACGTATCTGTTCCACACCATGGGCGAGCTGTGCCTGTCACCGGTCGGCCTCGCGGCGGTGAACAAGCTCTCGCCTGCCCGCTATCAGGGACAGATGTTCGGCATGTGGTTCACCGCGTCCGCACTCGGCAAGCTCATCGCCGGCCTCCTCGCCGGACATCTCGCTCAGGACGCCGACGCCGCCGGAATGTCAGGCCGCTTCCTGTTCGTGTTCCTGACGACCGCCGGCGCCGGAACCTTCATGCTGCTGCTGGCGCGCCCGGTGCAACGCCTGATGGGCGATCCCAAGCAAGGTTGAGTACCGCGTTTCTAAGCTGGCGACGTCCTTGAACATCGGGCGCTGCGTTTGCATGCAGTCACTGCCAACAACGGAAGTTGGTAAGCGGTCGCTCCATGACGTACAGGAGCGACACGATCGAATCTGTCGGGAAGTAGACGTGACGCAATGTATCTCCAGACTCGTATAGAACATGGCCGAGCGGCATCGCCACGAGTTCAAGGTGTGGAAGCAACCGCTCCTGTACTTCAGAGGGCAAGGCAGTGAGCAGGCGGTTTTGCTGAGATTCAGGCAACGCTGAGCTTGTCGTCGGCAAGTCGGGTTCCGATGTTCGGCAGTGGCACGCTGACCCCTGCCATGCCTGCCAAGCGATGCTTGCGGGGTGGCCCTGTGCGGCGAAGCGCACCGATGCACGCGCAGGATTTTGCGATGGTCACCAGACCGATTGTTGCTGCTGAGTCGGTTGCCGGTGAAGCGCCGGTATCTATGCCTGGGTCAAGCACACCATCGGAAGGTCACAAGACAATGAGCGCACAGAAAACAAAAGAGCTGCTGCGTCCGAGCCGTGATGCAGTTGCCCTCGACGCGGTCATCACGAGATCAGCACAAACTTCTGAGATCCTGGCCGAGCGTGGAGCGCTCGAAGGAGTCCTCAAGAAGACCGAAGATGTACAGCAAAAGGTGGAGGCGGTCGTTGATGATCTGGGCAGCACAAATCGGGATGTGAAAAAGAGCCTGGATGAGGGCGCAGAAACACTCCCCGCAGGTCGGACGCTTGCAGATGGCGTACGTGTGGAGTCCGCCGTGAAAGAGGTATCGGACGACCTGCACAATGTGAACGACATTCTGTTGGACGGCATAGATCAGATCAAGAAAGCGGACATCGCGCTGGTCAATGTGCAGGTTGCTTTGGAACAAACCGAAGTTGCCTTGGAACAAACCGAAGAGAGCCTGGTGGCGGCGCAGCACAAGGAACAGGTAGCTCTGCAGAAGGCCTTACATGATTCAGCGACGGGCCTTGCCAAGCGGGAGCTTTTCAATGTCCGGCTGACGCACGCCATTGCAATGGCTGAGCGCCATTCCTGGACGCTGGCAGTCATGTTCGTCGACCTTGATCATTTCAAAGACGTCAACGATACGCATGGCCACGCGGCGGGAGATCTGGTGCTGAAGGAGATTGCCAAGCGATTTGCGTTGAACTCACGGGAGGAAGATACGGTGTGCCGCAC
>JALYJV010000366.1 GCA_030775105.1 Pseudomonadota bacterium
TAACATGACCGACGACCTGCTTCCCGCGCTCAAGCGTCACTTCGGCTTCGACAGTTTCCGTCCCGGCCAGGAAGCGGTGGTGCGCGATGCCATGGCCGGCCGCGACCTGCTGGCGATCATGCCCACCGGTGGCGGCAAGTCGCTGTGCTTCCAGCTGCCGGCGCTGCTGCGGCGCGGCGTCACCCTGGTCATTTCGCCGTTGATTGCGCTGATGCAGGATCAGGTGCGTCAGCTCGCTGACATGGGCATCCCGGCAACCTTCCTGAACTCGACCCTCGACGGCGCCGAAAGCACGCGTCGCCAGCGCGAGTTGCTCGACGGCCGCATCACCCTGCTCTATCTCGCACCGGAGCGCCTGCTGCAGCCGGAGTTTCTCGACGGCTTTCTGCAACGCCTGCAGGATACGGTCGGCATTGCCGCGCTGGTCGTCGACGAGGCCCATTGCGTCTCCGAGTGGGGCCACGACTTCCGCCCCGAGTATCGCCAGATGGGCAGCGTGCGCGCGCGCCTGCCAGACATTCCGTGCTGGGCATATACCGCCACCGCGACCGAGCGTGTCCGCCACGACATCGTCGCCCAGCTCGGCCTGCAGGACGCCACCGTCCATGTCGCCAGCTTCAATCGCCCCAACCTGCACTACGCCGTGCGCTACCGCGACAAGCGCAGCTATGACGAGCTGCTCGCGCAGGCGCGCAGCGGTGGTGCTGGCATCATCTATTGCCTGTCGCGCAAACGTGTCGAGGAAGTCGCCTACCGCTTGCAGGCCGATGGCATCGGCGCGCTGCCGTATCACGCCGGCCTCGATGGGGCGACGCGCCATGATCACCAGGATCGATTCATTCGAGACGACGCCCAGGCAATCGTCGCAACCATTGCGTTCGGCATGGGCATCAACAAGCCCGACGTGCGCTGGGTCGTCCACTACGACCTGCCGCGCACGATCGAGGGCTATTACCAGGAAGCCGGTCGCGCCGGTCGCGATGGCGATCCCGCGCGTTGCACGCTGTACTTCGGCCCCGGCGACATCCGCACTGCCGAATTCCTGATCGCGCAGAAGCTGCACCCGGAAACCGGCGAGGCGCTGGAGCAGGAACAGCGACTCGCAAAGCAGCAGTTGCGCCAGGTGCTCGACTTCGCCGAAGCCAACGAATGTCGCCGCGCGGTCCAGCTGCGCTACTTCGGCGAAGCCTTTGAACCACCCTGCGGCGCCTGCGACAACTGCTGCGATCCGCGCATCACGGAGAACTGGACGCTGGAAGCGCAGCAGTTCCTGTCCTGCATCGCCCGCCTCTCGCAGCGCGGCCAGCGCTTTGGCGCGGCCTACATCATCGACCTGCTGCGCGGTGCGCAGACCGAGAAAATCCGCAGCAACGGTCACGAAAGCCTGTCCACCTACGGCATCGGCAAGCAGCGTACGCAGGATGAGTGGCGCATGCTGGTGCGCACGCTGCTGCACCGGAACCTGTTGTCGGAAACCCAGGACGGCTTTCCGGTCTTGCGCCTCAATGACCTGAGCCTGGAAGTGCTCAAGGGCGGTCGTCAGGTCAGCGTCCAGCGCGCCACCACAGAGCGGGCCGCACCCAAGGGCCGACGAAGCGCCGCCAAGCAGGCCAATGCCGCGGCCGACGTCGGCGGCCTGTTCAGCGCCCTGCGCGCGCTGCGCCAGCAGCTTGCGACTGAGCGCAAAGTGCCTCCTTATGTGATCTTCTCGGACGCCAGCCTGCGCGCGATGGCCGAACACAAGCCCATGACTCTGGCCGAGTTTGCGCAGATTTCCGGGGTGGGCGACAAAAAGCTGGAGCTGTATGGCAGTGCCTTTACCGAACTGATTGCGACCCACGGCATCGACGAAGATCCCTAGAGATTCGGGAGTCCATGGCCGTTGGCGCAGCGGCAATAGGCACCCGAGGCGGTGCCCTCGATAATTCCACGTACTGAATTTCCTTCCCCTAGTTTCAGGAGCACTCCCGATGAAAACCCTGGGTCGCAAAGTTGCCATTCTCGGCGGCGCGCGCATTCCGTTTGCGCGTTCCAACACTGCCTACTCGACCAAATCCAACCAGGACATGCTAACCGCAGCGTTCAAGGGTGTGGTTGATCGCTATCAGTTGCATGGCGAGCGCCTTGGCGAAGTCGCTGCCGGTGCGGTGCTCAAGCACTCGCGCGATTTCAACCTCTGCCGCGAATCGGTTATCTCGTCTGGCCTGTCGCCGGACACAGCGGCGTATGACGTGCAGATGGCCTGCGGCACCGGCCTGCAGGCGGCGATCAACGTCGCCAACAAGATCGCGCTCGGCCAGATCGACTCCGGCATGGCCGGCGGCGTCGACACGACGTCTGACGCACCGATCGCGCTCAACGACAAGCTGCGAAAGATCCTGCTTGAAGCCAATCGCGCCAAGACCACCGGTCAGCGCCTCAAGGCACTCGCCAAATTCCGCCCGTCGATGCTCGCGCCGGCCACGCCGAACAATGGCGAACCGCGTACACGAATGAGCATGGGCCAGCACTGCGAAGTCATGGCCAAGGAATGGAAGATCCGTCGCGAAGATCAGGACCTGCTCGCTTACGAATCGCACCAGAAAGCTGCCGCCGCCTACGAAGCCGGCTTCTACGACGATCTGATCGTACCGTTCGCTGGCCTGACGCGCGACAACAATCTGCGTCCGGAAATCTCACTGGAAAAGCTCGCCTCTCTCGGTCCGGCGTTTGATCGCAAATCCGGCAACGGCACGCTCACCGCGGGCAACTCGACCCCGCTGACCGACGGCGCGTCCGCCGTCCTGCTCGCGAGCGAAGAGTGGGCCGCAGCACACGGATTCAAGCCGCTGGCCTACCTGACCCACGCCGAAACCTCCGGCGTCGACTTCGCCGGCAGCACCAAGGAAGGACTGTTGATGGCGCCGGCCTACGCCGTGCCGCGGATGCTGGCCCGTGCCGGCCTCACGCTGCAGGATTTCGACTTCTATGAAATCCACGAAGCCTTCGCTGCGCAGGTGCTGTGCACCCTCAAGGCCTGGGAAGATCCTGTGTTCTGCAAGGAGCGCCTGGGCCTCGCCAAGCCGCTGGGCTCGATCGACCGGTCGAAGATGAACGTCAAGGGCGGCAGCCTCGCCGCGGGCCATCCGTTCGCAGCGACCGGCGGCCGCATCATCAGCACGCTGGCAAAGATCATCGACCAGAACGGCGGCGGTCGTGGCCTGATTTCGATCTGCGCCGCGGGCGGTCTCGGCGTCACCGCGATCGTCGAACGCGCCTGAAGTTCGAAGCGGAGTGATGAGTGACGACGGAAGGCCCGGGAAACCGGGCTTTCTGCGTTGTAGCTGACGAACTTTCCTGCGAGGGTTTTGTTTGCGCCTTGTGCATACTGCGGACTGACCACAAACATTTCGAGAGGCGGCACGCGTGGAAGGACTTCTGGCAGCGTTCGATGTCATCAACAGCGTCATGCTTGGTGTTCCGACCCTGTTGATCCTGCTTGGCGTCGGCCTGCTGTTCACGCTGTGGAGCGGGATTGGCCAATACCGCTCGCTAACGCACGGCGTGCAGCTCGTGCGCGGCAAGGTCCCCGGCATCTCCGGCGAAGGTCAGGGCGCGATATCGCATTTTCAGGCGCTTTCGGCGGCGCTGTCCGCCACCGTAGGACTCGGCAATATCGGCGGTGTTGCAATCGCAGTCGCGCTGGGCGGCCCGGGCGCGGTGTTCTGGATGTGGGTCGTCGGCTTTGTCGGCATGGCCCTGAAGACGACCGAAGTCACGTTGTCGATGCTGTATCGCGACGTCAGCGATCCCGAGAATCCGCGCGGCGGCACCATGTGGGTC
>JALYJV010000367.1 GCA_030775105.1 Pseudomonadota bacterium
CCTTCAGCAGGATGTACCCGCCGCCCAGCCAGGTACGGTCGTCGACATCGTCGCCCAGGGCCTGGGCGACCTCGGCACTCTCGCCGCGCGCTATCACCATCTGATTCATGCCGACGAACCGGATCTCGACCAGATCGCCGACGTGCAGTCGGAAATGGATGTGCGCAACGCCTGGACTGCGGAGAGCCGCGTCGAAGCCATCATCTCCAAGCTCGGGCTGCCGGCCGAAGCACAGTTCTCGGAACTGTCAGGCGGGCAGAAGCGCCGCGTGTTGCTGGGTCAGGCGCTGGTGCTCGAGCCGGACGTGCTGCTGCTCGACGAGCCGACCAACCATCTCGACATCGAGAGCATCACCGCGCTCGAAGCCCTGCTGCAGGATTTTGCCGGCGCATTGATCTTCGTCAGCCATGACCGTGCCTTCGTGCGCCGTCTCGCGACACGGATCTGCGACCTCGATCGCGGCAAGCTCAGCTCATGGCAGGGCGGCTGGGACGCCTATCTGACAGGCAAGGCCGACGCCCTGCACGCCGAGACGCAGCAGAACGCGCTGTTCGATAAACGCCTCGCACAGGAAGAAGTCTGGATTCGCAAGGGCGTCCAGGCGCGCCGCACGCGCAGTGCAGGCCGCGTCACCGCGCTGCTGAAGATGCGCGAGCAATTCAGCCAGCGTCGCAATCGGAGCGGCGAAGTGAAGATGGCGGTGCAGGAGGCCGAGCGCTCAGGGAAGCTCGTAGCGGAACTGACTGACGTCACTCAGTCGTACGGTGACCGCACCCTGATCCGCCGTCTGTCGACGGTAGTTCTGCGCGGCGACAAGATCGGCATCATCGGCCCCAACGGCGCCGGCAAGACCACGCTGCTCAACCTGATGCTCGGCAAGCTGGAACCCAACAGCGGCGAAGTCCGTCTCGGCACCAAGCTGGAGGTCGCCTACTTCGACCAGTTGCGCAGTCCGCTGCACAACGATGAGCAAACCGCCGTCGAAGCGGTCGGTGACGGCAAGGAGTTCGTCGAGATCGATGGCGTGCGCCGCCACGTCATCAGTTATCTGCAGGATTTCCTGTTCATGCCGGATCGCGCGCGCGTTCCGGTGCGTGTGTTCTCCGGCGGCGAACGCAGCCGCCTGATGCTTGCTCAACTGTTCTGCAAGCCGTCGAACCTGCTGGTGCTCGACGAGCCGACCAACGATCTCGATATGGAAACGCTCGACCTACTCGAAGAGCGCTTGATCGAGTACAAGGGCACGGTGCTGCTGGTCAGCCACGACCGCGAATTCCTCGACAACGTCGCGACGCGCAGCCTGGTCTTTGAAGGCAACGCCCAGGTCGGTGACTACGTCGGTGGCTATGCCGACTGGCTGCGTCAGGCCACGCCGGCGATCAGCACGCCGCCCAAAGCGGCGGCGGCGCCACCAGCTGCAGTGTTTTCAACGCCGCCGCCCGCTACGGCCAACCGTTTGAACACCAAAGAACGGCGCGAACTGGAACAGATGCCGGCGCGCATTGAGAAGCTCGAAACCGAGCAGACCGAACTGGCGCAGCAGCTCGCTGCACCTGATCTCCATCAGGGCTCGAAGGACAAGGCGCTGAAAACCCGGCAGCGTCTCGCCGCAATCGAAAAGGAACTCGCGCAGATCTTTGCGCGCTGGGAAGAGCTGGAAGCGCTGAAGTAGGGCTTACTCCGTCGCTGCGATCTTCAAGCGGTGGCCGCGCCCGATCTGCTTGCGCTGCTCCGGCGTGACACCGGCCTGCTTCGCAAACTCCGGCCAGCCTTGCACCGCTTCGGTGACTTCTTCGAGCAGCGCCTTGTCGCGCCCTCGCTTGAGCATGGCCGACTTGGCGCAGGCACGAAAATCCGCGAACGTGAAATCGTCGCGCTTGCCGTTGAGTGTCATCTGATGCTGCGCAGTCCAGTCACCGTCGGGGTTGTAGCTGTAGATCAGGTCATACGCCGGTGCGAGTGACCAGCGGCCTTCGCGATCCATCAGGAACGTGATGTTCTTGACGTGATCGTCCTGGTTGCGCGCAACGATGTTGAACGCCATGCGGCGGAACTGCTCCTCCAGCGCCGCCATCGGCAATTCCAGCTGACGCATCACCTGCAGCGCCTGTTCGTATGAATACGCACCGGCGTGGTTGTAGTCGAAATGCGCGAGCGCGCCGAGCGACTGCATGTGCAGCTTGCCCGTCGTCCGTCCGATCGAATCGTCTGGTCATGAAATGCCGACGACTGTTCTCTTCGAGCAGACGGCATTCGCTCATCGTGATGCGGGCAGCCTGTGCCATCAATGCATAGGCATACTCGATCGCTCCGTAGCCCTTCGGGTCTTCCAGTTCCTTGTCGCGATTGCCGCTGACACCGTCGAACTTCAACAGCCAGTAGCTGAAACCGCTGCCGGCATCGACCTGGCCCGACCGCACTTCATTGGTCTGCGGATTCCAGGCAATCACCGCCTTGGCGCGCGCACCACCCGCGGAAGTACCAACACGCAGGATGTCGTTGAGCGCGTTCTGTCGCGCCACGCTCCTGAAGCTGACCTTCAGGCCGCCGCGCTCGCGCAGCACATCGGACGCCAGGGCAACCAGCGCATCAATCTCGATTCGGCCCGTGGCCTGTGGCTCAGGCCCCTGCGCGGGGACGAACTCCAGTGCACCCATGCCACGCGCGCCCATGTAGCAGAGACGCTCGACGGCGTTGAAGCTTTCCGGCCTGCGGCCCTGCGTCGCCAGCCAGGTATCGATCAGGGCGTTGCCGAAACGATCCGGCAATGAATCTGCGAGCAAGCCAGGCAAACCGTGGAAGGTCCCGCGCGGCAGGCCAGGAAAACGGTAGACCTGCGCATTCAGCGGCATCATCAGCGGCGAAAGCTGGATGCCGCTGGCCAGAAACGCGGGCGCGTACTCGAACGCGGCGGTATCCGCAGCTTCCCGCAGAGACACTGCACCGATCATCCGCCCCCAAAGCCGGATTTCGGCGAGCGTGCTCATGACTCGTCACCCCAGCGCCATTTCTTCTCAGAGATGCCGAGTGGTGCTTTCTTCCTGCTTGCGCGCTGACGCCGCTGACCCTGCAGCTTGAGCTGAGCCAAAGGGCTGGGCGCAGGCTCCGGGACAAAAGCATCGAACTGTTCCAGCAGGCCCAGCACGCGACACACGCGCAGAAATGCCGAGAGCTGCGCGGCGACCACCCCCGATTCCAGGCGCTCAAGCGTGCGCTTGGAAACACCGGCCTGCTCGGCCAGTGCGGCCTGGGTCAGATTGCGCGCCAGGCGCAGCGCTGCGATCCGCGCCCCCAGTTCGCGCAAAACAGCCTCGTCAGTCAGCTGTCCATTGATTTTCATAGTGCGCCAGTTATGACGATTAATTGACTATTTGTCAATATATTCGCCATTTATGACGACTACTTATAAGGCATTACGAGACTGCAGACAGCCCGCAGCTTCAGCGCACAGCGAAGACTGCGGGCCTGCGTTCCTACTTGGCGCCCATCTTGGCGCGCGAGAACCTGATCACCAGACGCTGATACAGCGACGGTAGCAGGCGCGCCATCAGGTCGACCACGTACGCATCCGGGCCGACCAGCACGCGACGCTTGTTGCCTTCAACCGCCTTGATAATGATCTCGGCAGCGCGCCCCGCGGTAGTGATGAAGTTCTTCTCGAACTCGGTCGACGAAGCCTTCGCATCCATGCCCAGCGACTCGATGCTGGCATCCATGCGCGCGTCCTTGGCGATGTTGGTCTTGATGCCGCCCGGATGCACGCTGGTGGCGCTGACGCCACAGGCTTCCATGTCCAGTTCCATGCGCAGCGACTCGGTGAAGCCGCGCACCGCAAATTTTGCCGCGTTATACGCTGACTGCGACGGTACGCCGATCAGGCCGAACACACTCGAGGTATTGATGACATGTCCCTCGCCTGCCGCTTTCAGGTGCGGCAGGAATGCCTTGGTGCCGTGCACCACGCCCCAGAAGTTGATGTTCATCAGCCACTCGAAGTCCTTGTAGCTCATGCCGTCAACGGTCGCACCGAGGCCGACGCCGGCGTTGTTGAAGATCAGATTGACCTTGCCGTGCTCGCGCGCCGTGGCATCGGCCCAGGCAAACACCGCCTCGCGATTGGCGACGTCGAAGCGCGCATGTGTGACCTTGACCTTGCTGCCGGACAGCAGCGCGACCGTTTCGGCCAGGCCTTTCTCATTGACGTCGGACAGCGACAGATTGCAGCCGCGTGCCGCGAGCTGCAGTGCCAGTTCACGGCCCATGCCCGAACCGGCACCGGTGATTGCAGCAACTTTGCCATTGAAGTTTTTCATGTGTGTACGCCCCCAATAAACCAAATCATTAAAGACCAATCAGACCTTGGCGGCCATTTCCGTGACCGGGCTCTTCACCGGCTCGGTCTCATAGTCTGTGGCGTCAAACTGCTTCAAGGCCTGACGGAACTTGAAGGTGAAGCCCGGCCATAGCGTCGTGTTGCGGCCCTGCTCGTTGACGTACCAGCTCTTGCAGCCACCTGAGCTCCAGATCGCGCGCTGCAGCTTCTTCTGCAGATCGGCGTTGAATGCAGCCTGGCGTTGCGGCTTCACATCCACCGCGCCCCAGGCATTGGCCTTCATCTGCTTGACCGCATCGAGCACGTACGCAACCTGCGATTCGATCATGTACACCATCGAGCTGTGCCCCAGGCCGGTGTTCGGACCGACAATCATGAAGAAGTTCGGGAAACCGGCAACCGTCGTGCCCTTGAACGCCTCCGGCCCCTTGGCCCAGGCATCGGTGATATCCACGCCGCCGCGGCCGAACACTGCGCCCTTGGGCATCGGATCCTGCGCGGCAAAGCCGGTGCCGTAGATGATGCAATCGACCTCACGCTCCTGACCGTCGGCCGTGACGATGCTGTTCGCGCGGATCTCGCGAATGCCGTCAGTGACGACGTCGACGTTGCTCTGCGTCAATGCCGGGTAGTAGTCGTTCGAGATCAGTACGCGCTTGCAGCCGAACTGGAAATCTGGCGTCAGCTTGGCACGCAGTTCCGGATCGCTGACCTGATTGCGGATGTGCTTGCGCGCCTGACCTTCGATCAGCTTCATCAGGCCCGGACTGATCACGAAACCGAACACGCGGCTTTCGAGCATCAAATAGATCGCCGAGCGCATCGCCTTCTGCAGCACTGGCAACTTGCGGAACAGTTTCTGCTCGGTCGCGCTGATTGCTCGGTCCGGCTTGTGCATGATCCACGGCGGCGTGCGCTGGTACAGATCGAGCGACGCGACCTGCGGCTGGATCTGCGGCACGAACTGGATCGCCGACGCACCGGTGCCGATCACCGCCACGCGCTTGCCCTTGAGATCGTACTGGTGATTCCACTGCGCGGAGTGGAAACGTTCGCCCTTGAAGTTCTCGATGCCCTTGAGCGTCGGGATCACCGGCGTCGACAGTCCGCCCATGCCTGAGATCAGCACTCGGGCGCTGTAGGTCTTGCCGCTGCGCGTGGACACCGTCCAGCGCTGCGCCGCTTCGTCATAGCGCGCCTGCACCACTTCCGCGCCGTATTCGATATGCGGTTCCAGCGCGTACTTCTGCGCGCACTTTTCCAGGTAGGCCTTGATCTCCGGCTGGCGCGCGAACATGCGGCTCCAGTCCGGGTTCTGCTCGAAGGAAAACGAGTACAGGTGCGACTGCACATCGCATGCGCAGCCCGGATAGTGATTGTCGCGCCAGGTGCCGCCCACGGACTGCGCCCGCTCGAGAATGCGGAAGGACTTCAGGCCCGCCTTCTGCAGCGCGATCGCCATGCCGAGGCCGGCAAAGCCGGTACCCATGATCAGCACATCGGTATCGACATTGATCTGGGCCTGAGCCAGGGAATCGCCGCTCTGCTTGCGCAGGCTGTGTCCGTCGAACGCCATCTCACTCTCTCCATTCGCCGCCCTGGGGTGGGCTGGAACCACGCAGTTGTGACAATGCACGTTGTCACTTTACGACTGACAACGGCCCATGTCAATATCCCCGGCATGACGGACAAAAAACCCCGCAAGAACATCCACCGATTCCGTGGCGTCACGAGCGAAGACCGGCGCGTCCAGCGGAGGCGCATGCTGATCGACGCCGGCATCGAGATTTTTGGCACACGCGGTTTTCATGCAACGACGGTCAAGGAGATCTGCGCCCAGGCGAAACTGACCGAGCGCTATTTCTACGAGTCCTTCGCCAACCGCGAGGCGCTGTATGCCGCGGTCTACGAACAGATGACCGGCCGCCTGCGGGACGCGATGGTCGCCGCACTGATCAAACCGGAACGCGAAGTCGGCATCCTGGCGCGCTCGGCGCTGACCACTTTGTTCGGCGCGATGCGCGATGACCCACGACTGGTGCGCATCCTGTTCGTCGATGTCTTCACCGTCAGCCACGACGTCAATCAGCTCTCGATGCGCACCACGCGCAGCTTCGCTGAGCTGATCAAGGCGATGATCGAAGGCCTCTACCCCGACCCGAAGCGCAGCAGCAGCGATACCTTCCTGATCGCCAACGGTCTGCTCGGCGCACTGCTCAACACCATCATGCACTGGGCCTACAACGGCTATCAGGAATCGCTTGACGACGTCGTGCGCAACAACGCGACGCTGTTCGAAGCTTTGGGCGCGCACTTCGAAACGAATGCGCCGACGCTGGCGGAAAAAACAAAAGGCAAGATGACCAATAAGGTTCGCTTGCCTTGAGTTTCAGTAGACACCGCGCGGGAGGCGCGCGATCCCGCACATCAAGCTGACCGCTACAGGTTTTCGGGCAGCATCAACTCGTAGGTAATGCCCAGACCGAATCCGTAACCCCCGCCGGGCTGCGGACCGCCACGATCACTGGTGAAGTACATGCGACGGCCATCGGGTGAAAAAGCGATGCCGGCGATTTCCGAGCTGTCCTGTCCGGTCACTTGCAGCAGCGGCTTGAGCGTGCGGTCCGGCAGGATCACGATGACCTGCATGTCGCCGCCGTCCTCGGCCACAAGCACGTCGCCCTGCGACGTCACCGTGATGTTGTCGACACCGGAAAGAATCGGGTTCTCGGCGGTGGCGAGGTCATAGACCACTTCCAGGGTTTCGGTGTGGGTGTCGTAGACCCAGATGCGCTCATCGCCCTTGGACGAGAAGTAGATGTAGCCCTTGTAGTTCCAGACGCCTTCACCACCGTCGAATGAAGCGCTGTCCGGATGGCGATTGGCATCCTGTGGCTGATCTGGGTTCAGCGCGTCGAGCCAGGCCACTGGCTGCGGGCCGTCGAGCGCAGCTGCGACGCCTGCGCCCTGAACCTGCAGCACTTGCAACTTGCCGGACTGCAGCGCCGGGCGTGCGGCACCTGCGGGCCAATCGGCTTCGTCAGCGACCCAGCGATAGAAGCGACCATCCGGCATGTCTTCGGTCATGTAGACCATGCGGCGCTCGGTATCGATCGCCGTTGCTTCGTGCGAAAAGAAGCCAAGCGTCGGCCGCGCAATCGCACTGTCGCGACCGGTGGGATCGCATTCCCACACTTGGCCCTGCGGCCACTCCTCGCAGGACAGCCAGGTATTCCACGGCGTGACGCAGCCGGCGCAGTTGAAGGTGGTGTTGCCGAGGATGCGATAGGCGTCGACGACCGTGCCGTCCGCAGCGAACTCAAGCACACCGGTGCCGCCGAGGCCGGGCGTGAACACTTCGATGATGTTGGACAGCGGCGCGAGCTGCGGAAACAGGAAGCCGAGCGAGCCGGCACCCGGGATTTCGCTGTTGGAGATGTAATACCAGCCGCCGCCGGCCTTGGGCATCACGCCGCCGCCGTCCGGAAAGATGTGCCAGAGGTAGCTGCTAGCGGATGCGGGACGCTGGTTGGTAATCGCGACGATGCGGGTCGTGAAACCTTCCGGCACGCGGATGCCCAACTCGTTCGGCTCACCCAGGGGGCCGATGTCGGCAAATCGCCCACGGCTGCTGCTGCCACCTTTTCCATCGCCGCCGCAGGCCGTGAGCAACCCACCGCTGACGCTCAATGCACCAGCGCTCAGGAACAACTGCTGCAGGAACTCGCGGCGGGTCGTCTTGCCACGCAGGATCGGCACGTTCAGCGGATGCATGGGTCTCATCAAAGCCACCTGGATATGGAAAGAGATCTGGGTTGGCCGCAGTGTACTGCGAGCCAGATGGGCCGCCGCAAGCCGTAAATGCAGGCCCGGCGACGCCGAAGCACTACACTATGCGTCTACGAACCGTGATTTTTGGCAATGCCCCGCACCGACGACGACAGCTTCGACCCCAATACCTTCTACGACGGCCCCAGCAAATCCCAGGTCAAGAAGGATGCGCTCGTCCTGCAGATGCTCGGCGAATCGCTGGCAGCGCTGCCGGCAGACAATTTCGCAGCACTCAAGATTGATGATCGTCTGCGCGAGGCGCTGCGCGAACTGCAGCGGCAAACCGCGCATGGCGCGCGCAAGCGGCAGATGCAGTACGTCGGCAAGCTGTTGCGCGCTGAAGACTGCGAGCCGCTGCACAAGGCTGTGACCGCACACCGTCTCGGCAAGCGCCGCGATGCGCAGACCCTGCTCAACGTCGAGGAGTGGCGCGAACAGGTGATCAGCAACGACGACGGACTACAGCGCTGGTGGGCCGAGTATCCGGCCACCGACACCAAGGCCTTCCGCGTGCTGGTTCGCGAGGCGCGCAGCGAGCGCGAGATCAATATCCAGGCCGAACGCACCGGCGGCAGCTCACGCAATCACATCAAGGCCTTCCGCGCTCTGTTCAAGGCGATGAAAACGGCAATGTCGGCTACGGACGACGCGGCCTGAAAGGAACGCTGAAGAAGCGTAGCGAGCGAAGGCAGGTTGGTTGCCGCCGGAGCGCAGGACGCGGAGTGTATGTAGAAATACATGAGCATCCGAGCACCGCCGGCAACCAAGATGCCGAGCGCAGTAGCTTGTTCAGCGCTTCCTGAGTTTCTGTGCAAGCGTTATCGCCGCGACCAGCAAGGCACCAGCGGCAAGGCCAATCAGGCCATTGATCAGCATGCTCGACACCGGACCCAGCACCGCACCCACTGCAGGCACGCCGCCGGCGAGCTGGGTCGTGTGCTCGATCGCGTGATGCAGCACCGGCACACCGTGCACGAGGATGCCGCCGCCGACCAGGAACATCGCGGCGGTGCCGACGATGGACAGGAATTTCATCAGCCACGGCGCCAGCAGCAGTAGCCCGCGACCGAAAGTCTGCGCCGCCGCACTGCCGCGACGACTGAGGGAGAGGCCGGCATCGTCGATCTTGACGATGCCCGCGACGAGTCCGTAAACCCCGATCGTCATCGCCACTGCAACAACTGTGAGCACGGCCACCTGTTTACTGAACACCTCAGCCGCGACAGTACCCAGGGTGATCACAACGATCTCCGCCGACAGGATGAAATCCGTCCGTATCGCGCCCTTGATCTTGTCGCGCTCCAATGCAACCGGATCGATGGTTTCATCTGCCAGCGCACGCACACGATCAGCGCGTGCGGCATCATCTTCATGCTCGTCATGCAGGAACTTGTGCGCGAGTTTCTCGGCACCTTCAAAACACAGGAAAGCGCCGCCGATCATCAGCAGCGGAACAATCGCCCCCGGAACGACTGCACTGATCGCCAGTGCCGCTGGCACCAGGATGACCTTGTTGATCGCCGAGCCCTTGGCGACCGCCCAGACCACCGGCAGCTCGCGCTCGGCGCGCACACCCGAAACCTGCTCGGCATTGAGCGCCAGATCATCGCCGAGTACGCCAGCGGTTTTCTTGGCGGCAACCTTCGTCAGGACCGCAACGTCGTCGAGGATCGTTGCAATATCGTCCAGCAGCATCAACAGGCTTCCAGCAGCCATACCACGCTCCGTCGTTTAGTTCATGGTCATACCAATGCGCCTCACCGCATGAGCCTGCAGTGGACACGGGCGACACGCTGGCCGCCGTTCATCCTATCCTGATCAGGTCGATTCGGGCTGACGAATATCATCGTCCGAGTGGATTCTACGGAGACTTTTTCAACGTCCATTACCGTATGCTTATAAACCCACCGTTCAGTCCTCTGCCAGCCCGCTCACTCTGAAAGATGCCCCTCTCCCTGCAATTCCTGCCATCGGTTGGCATTGATACCCAGCCGCAGATCGAGGCATTGCAGCGCGTCAACGAGTTGATCCTGGAATCACCGCTCAGCCACGCCCTGGGCATTTCGCATTTCGCATTCGGCATCCAGGTGGGAGCGCTGTTCACGCTTGCCCTGTTCATCATCATGATCGCAGTCACTCGGCCAGACGAACGCTCCACACCGTGGCTCGCCGCAACCAGCGCCTTCTTCGGATGCACGCTGCTCGGTTGGTACCTGGCATCGCAGCCGGACAAGGGCGAGCTTCCCGATGCGGCGCTCGTCATCCTGCGTTACCCAGGCACGCTGGCAATCATCGCGCTGGTGGAGTTCGCGCGCCGCTTCTTGCACCTGCGCCAGCATGCGCTGTGGCTGCTCAATCTGGTGCGCTATTGGCAGATGGCCGCAGTACCGGCACTGATTCTCGCGGCGTTCCTGCACGAAACCCACATCGCTGTTCTGGGTATCTACAAACTGATCGGCCTGACGTTGCTGCTGTCGATCACGATGGTCCGGCTGCGCCAACGCGAATGGCTGGCCATACCCATCCTGGTGGCCATGCTGGTGCTTGCCGTCGGGGCAACGCCGAGCTTGCACTGGTGGTTCACACTCTCGGACAGCCAGGATCCGCTGCTGCGCCTGAGTGCATTCAGTGCCAGCAGCACCATCGCCATCATGATGTTAGGACTGGGTCTGGCGCTGCGTCTGTACCGGCTCCGTGTCGACCGCACCGCGGAACTGGAGCTTGCGATCGGTCACCAGCGCCTGGCGTTGAATCAGGCGCGAACCGATCGCGTCACACGCTTGCTGGATCTCGCGCAGTTCCGTGAGCAGATGCAGACGCGCTTGCACGCACTGAACGGCGGCGAGAACGCCTACGCAATCATCAGCATCAGCATGAACTCCTTTCGCACGGTGCGACATGGGCTGAACCCGGCAAGTGCCGAAGCCGGCATGGCCGAGCTGGCCAAACGTATGCGCCAGTCGGCGCAGCATGCCGACCTGCTGGCGCGCATCGGCCCCGAGAGCTTCCTGTGGGGAACTTCGGTCCGTGCGGGATGCGAAGGCACCACCAACCTGACCGCGCGCTGCGCTGAAATGCGATCCCATATCAATGCGCCGCTGGCCAATGCCAACGGCGTGATGGTGACTTGCGATTTCGGCATCGCCCTGGTTCCTGAGCACAGTACGGACATCGACCTGCTGATCCGTCGCAGCGATGAAGCCTTGCTGCGCACGGAGAAGGACGGCAAGCAGGAAATCCGCTATTTCCATGATGAGATGCAGCAGGAGTCTCATCACACGATGAACCTGACAAAGGAGCTGCGGCGCGCGCTGTTGCGCAATGAGGTTGAGCTTTTTTATCAGCCGCAGATTCACCTCAACACCGGCCAGATCGTCGGTGCCGAAGCGCTGATCCGCTGGGAGCGCAACGGCAAGATGCTGCCGCCCAGCGAGTTCGTGCCGATTGCCGAGTCGAGCGATCTGATCGTGCACCTCGGCGAATGGGCGCTTGATCGCGCCTGCCAGCAGCTCGCCGACTGGAATCGCGCGGGGCTGGTTCTGCCGCATGTCTCGGTCAACGTTGCCGCGGCGCAGTTCCACCACGCCGATTTCACTGGCCAGATCACCCGTGCACTGGACAACGCCGGGCTGCCGGGCAATCGACTGATTCTCGAAATCACTGAAAGCATCGCGCTGGATAATCTGGATCAGACGGCGGCGCTGCTCAATGCACTGCTCAAGCTTGGCGTTTCGGCGTCGATGGACGATTTCGGCGTCGGCTACTCGTCCTTGAGTTACCTGCGCAAGCTGCCGGTCAGGGCGATCAAGATCGACCGCTCTTTCCTGCAGGGCATCCCGGGCGATGCCGAGGCCATGGCGGTGGTCAGCACCATTATCAGCCTGGGACACGATCTGGGGCTGGATATCGTCGCCGAGGGCATCGAAACCCTGCAGCAGCAGTCGTTTCTGTCCCAACGCGGGGTGGAAACCGGTCAGGGCTATCTGATCAGCAAACCGCTGCGGGCAGCAGATTTCGAGACCTGGGCGCGCC
>JALYJV010000368.1 GCA_030775105.1 Pseudomonadota bacterium
CCGGCACCGTGGGCTATGCCGTCGTCGGCAACCAGGCGACCTTCACGCCCGCCACCGCGCTCCCAGCCAACACCACTTGCACTGCCACCATCTCCACAGGTGCCGAGGATGTTGCAGGCAACGCGCTCGCCGATCCCTATTCCTGGACGTTCAGAACCGGCACGGCTGCTGAAACGATTCCTCCAACAGTGGTTTCGACCAACCCTCTTGATGGCGCATTTGGGGTCTGCGTCAACAAAACCATCAATGTGACCTTCAGTGAAGCGATTGATCCGCTGACGATTACAACAGCCACATTCACTCTGGTTGATGACGCTGCCGTCTCGGTATCTGGTGTCGTGGCGTATGACTCCCAGACCAGGATCGCGACATTCACGCCTAACACGAATCTGGTGGCCATACCTGCAACCACCTACACCGCAACCGTCATAGGCGGCATCAACGGGGTCAAGGACCTGGCAGGCAATGCGCTCCAGAATGACAGGAGCATCAGCTTCACAACGAACGCTCTGAGCTGCACCTCGGCGCCCGCGTTGGGCGCGGCGGCGCCATTTGGCGCCTACTCCGGGGCGACAGTCACCAGCGACGGGTTGGCGACCGTGATCAACGGCGACGTGGGTGTTAATGCGGCTTCGACCACGGTGACCGGACTGAGCGATGCCGGTGGGAACGTCTATACGATCACACCGGACAACAGCGGACTGGTGAACGGGCTGGTTTACTCGATGACGGCCCCACCGGGCTCGGTCGCGGGAGTGGCGGTCACGCAGGCGCGCATCGACGCGGGGCTCGCCTTCAATTCAATCTCGCCTGGCGTTCTGCCAGGCGGTATCGACATGTCCAGTCTGGCGCAGTGCCCAAGTTGCGGCGGTGCCGGCGGCGGGGCCGATGAGTTGGGCGGGCGCACCCTTCCGCCCGGCGTGTACCTTTCAGCCGCGGGTACTTACGACCTGAGCGGCCCAGGCCGCGGTGACGGCAGCCTCACATTGGACGCGGGCGGCGACGCCGACGCTGTATGGGTATTCCAGACCGCGGCAGGTACCGGAACGCTCACTGTCGGCCTCACCGGGCCGTCAACCCCGGCGGTCCCCATCCAGGTTCTTCTGATCAATGGTGCGCAGGCACGAAATGTATTTTGGTATGTGCCCGGCGGCGCGACCATCGGAACTGGCTCGACGATGGTGGGCACCCTGCTGGCAGACTCTGCAATCACGATATCGACCACCGGTGGCAGTCCACCGACGGCAGTGATCACTACCTTGAATGGCCGGGCCATCAGCCTCACGGCCGGCGTCACCATGACCAATACCATCATCAACGTACCCGCCCCATAGTCATTCTTGAACCGAGGTCCGAACCTGGGCCGGGAAAAACAATGAATCGTACAAACATCGTGACAATCGCTGAACGTCTTGGATTGCCTGCTGCCGTCCTGTGCGCCGCAATGGCGAACCCATCCGCAGCAGCGCATGACCCGGGCTGGTACTTCGGAGGAAACATCGGTCTTTCGACCGCTGACATCGACAACAAGGGAGTGATCAGGGGATTGCTGAGTGAGGGATTCACGACCACTTCGTTTCGCGACGACGTTCGTGCTTCCGGCTACAAACTTTTCGGCGGGTACCGCTTCGGTCAACATTTTGCCGTCGAGGCCGGATACTTCGACTTGGGCGAATTCGGCTTCGAGGCAGCTACGGTGCCGTCCGGATCGCTGAGTGGCACTGCCGCATTCAGAGGCGTGAATGTCGATGCCGTCGGTGTGCTGCCGTTCACCCATCGACTCTCCGCGTTCGGCCTGGCCGGTGTACAGCATGCCGAAGCGAAGACCAGATTCGTCGGAACCGGAGCAGTGAACGTATCCGATTCCAAATTCGAAGAGCAGGCGACCCGCTACAAGTTCGGCTTGGGACTGGAATACAACCTCACCGCGTCCTTGGCACTGCGAGCCCAGGCAGAGAACTACCGGATCAACGACGCCATCGGCAACAATGGTGACGTTCAGCTGTACTCGGTCGGCCTGGTCTATCGATTGCTGGAGGACAACGTTCAGACAACGCCGGCGACGGCTGTAACGCCTCCAGTGCCAGCGCCGACAAGCTCGCCGCCTCCGCTGGTGCCCGAGCGGATCATGTTCTCCGCAGAGTCACTGTTCGATTTCGACAGCGCAGTGATAAAGCCCTCAGGTCGCCAGCAGCTCGACCAGTTCTCAGCGAACCTTCGGGGACCCCGTTTCGAGGAGATCCAAGTCACGGGGCATACCGACCGACTCGGTTCGCAGGAATACAACCTCAAGTTGTCGTCGAGCCGCGCAGATGCGGTCAAAGATTATCTGGTTCGATACGCTGGTATCCCTGCCGCCAAGATCGTGACTCGCGGGATCAACGGATCAAGCCCAGTGACCAAGCCAGATGAATGCATAGGCTCCGAGCGAACGAAGAAACTCATTGCCTGTTTACAACCTGATCGCCGCGTTGAAGTCGAAGTCACCGCAACGAAGTAGTTGTTGTGACTTGGGACTTCTGGAGGCACTCTCTGACTTAGCTTTCTTGCGCGTGGCTCAATGTCGTTCAACATCGCGTTTTCGTCGCCCAAGAGGGTCTACGCGAGCGATCTTCGGGCCGTCCAGTTTGCTGCGGAGTTTGGCTCTGCACTTGGCAGTTCAAGAAGGGGCGCAACGAGATCAATGTAAAAGCTGATGGCTATTTGATCTTCAACACCATTGTGCATTAGCTGACGTTCGACAAGGCCCCGTTATTGAGAGTAGGAGAGGGCGGCTACGCGTCGACTCCAGGCGGCTGTTGTGGCAGTTCGAGCGTGAAGGTCGCCCCTTTGCCGGGCCCGTCGCTATGCGCACTGAGCCTGCCGCCGAGTTCTGCGGCGGCGAGCGCCCCGCTGTGCAGGCCGATGCCGCGGCCATCCTTGCGGGTGGTAAACCCTTGGGAAAAGATGCGCGTGAGGTTTTCAGGCGCAATGCCGATGCCGTTGTCGCCAACCGAGATTCTGATGCGATCGCCCGCCATGGCGATACCCAGCTTCATATATCTGTTTCGTGTGTCCAGTCCATCGCAGGCAACTTTGGCGTTGCGGACCAGGTTCATCAGGATCTGCAGCACCTTGTCCTTTTCAACCGTAATTGCGGGCACTTCTTCGAACTCGCGAATCACGCGAACGTGGTGTTCGCTCAGGGCCACCTCTTTCACGCGCAGGCAGTCCTCGACCAGGTCCCGGACCCTGACCCGTTCGCTGGCGCCGGATACCTTGGCATAGCTCTGCTGCATCGCCACGATTGCCTTGATGTGGTCAATGTTGTCTCGCAGCGACTCCAATTCCTTGATCAGCGTCTGCTCTTGCCGCAGCCAATCTCCGGAGATCTGTTCCAGAAACGCAGGAATATGCTGGCCCTTGGGGTCGCTGGTGATGTAACTGCCGAGGTCCGCCCTATGCTCGCGCAGCAGGGCCACGACCTTGGCCATGCTCGCAGCGCGTGAGGTCTTGATGTTATCCACCGCCAGGTTGGCGGAGACATTGACGCTGTTGAGGACGTTGCCGACGTTGTGCAGGACGCTGCTTGCTACTTCGGCCATCCCTCCCTGGCGCGACACCTCCAGGAGGCGGCTCTGGGCCTTCTCCAGTTCTTGATCAGCGTGCTTGCGCCCGGTGATGTCCTGCGCCATCACGACGATGCCAACAACCTTGCCGGTTTCGTCAATGTGCGGAACCTTGTCCGTCTGCACCCAACGTTGTTCTCCGTCCGGCCCAAGCAGGGATTCGACGTATCCAAGCTTGGGGGTTCCTGACTTGATGACTTCCAGATCGTCTGTATAGAACCTTGCTGCCTCCGCAGGGTAGATTTCAGTCGACGCCTTGCCCTCGATCTCTGCGACCGACAAATGGACATGGTCGGCAACCCGCTGGTTGACGCGCCGGATGCCGTTGGTGGTGTCCTTGAACCAGACCATCGCCGGCATCAGGTCCAGTAGCAGGCGCAGTTCGGTGTGTTCCCGCTGCAATGCCGCCTGGGCGGCGGCCAGTTCCATGTTCTTGCGGGCTATTTCTCGCTGGAGGTTGGCCAGATCATTGTTGGTGCGGGCCAGCTCCTCATAAAAATGATCGTCGCGCCGCGTCAGTGACTGATTGTCTGCGGCGGACCCACCGCTCGTGGCCGATAAGGTGCCGGCTGAATTGGGCGCAGTCGCTCCCGACTCAGGGGCAGGAGCGATGTTGGGATCGGACGGAGCCGAATTCATGTCGGCCCGGACTGGCGGGTGAGTCGATTGGCAAGGGTGACGGCACTTTCAGCATCATTGGCGGAACCATCGGCGCCCACAATCCTCCACAACTCCGGGGCAACCTTGAAAGGATACCCACCCACCAGAATGGTGACGTTGCAGCATGCGGGTGTCCGCCGCACGGCGGCAATCAGCTCCGTAACCGCGTGGACGTGGTAGGCAATAGTTGCGGAAATGGCTACGACGCCGGCCTTTACCTGAACGATGGTCTGAATCACATCCGCTGCAGGCACATTGGCGCCGAGGTAATGGGTATGCCAGCCATCCATCTCGAAAAAATCGCAGACCATGCGCGCGCCGAGTTCATGAAGGTCGCCGGAGACGCCGGTCGCGACTAGCGTACCGAGACCTTTTTTTGCGCCGAAGATGTTGGGGTAGAGCTGCGAAATAATCAGTTGCGCAGCGGCAGTGCAGTAGTGTTCCTGGGCAACGCTGATCTGGTTGATCTGCCAAAGGCGCCCGATCTCGTGCTGGGAAGCCTCGAAGACATTGCGATAGAGGTCACGCACTGGTGTGCCCTGCTCAACCGCTGCGAGAATCAGCTTGCTGGCATTGTGGCGCTCGCCCTGCAGAAGGGCCCGCAGATACTGCGTGGCGAGCGCCGCAAGCGGGGTGCCTTGCCGAATGAATGAAGGGATGTCGTCTGGCAAATGCGGCAATTGCTGGAGCGCGGCATCGAGGAACCCGCCGGCGAGCGGGCCAAACTCTGCCGGCAACGCCTGCTCCAGCGATTCCTTCATGGTTTCCAGCAGGCTCGCCAGATCGCCCGCGGGCACGCCGCGTTTGGCCAGCATGATTTTGGCCCAGCCCACGTAATCGCCGAACAATGCCGCGCAATCTGCTGCGATTGCCTGTGCCAGATAAGCCAAGTGGTAGCCGGCATCCTGCTGACAGTGGTTGCGACCCGCCTTTCCATAGCGCTGCTCGAGCTGCGGATGACGGGTGAAGTGGCGCTCGACCACCAGCGTCGCGAGTTCTGACCGGCGACTGCCGATGGCCTCACTGACCTGCTGGTGGATGCCGATCATGCTGATCAGGAGCAGACATACTCAAAGTGGGTGACTCTGGTTTCACCGCGCACCAGCTTCAGGCCCTTGGGAATACCCTTGTGCGACTCGTGGTAGAGGTGGCTGTGGTGCCAGAGATTGAAGCTGGCTGCATCGGTCCAGTAGGTGACAAGCCAGATTTCATCGGGCCGGTCGAGAGGGCTCAGCACTTCCATACGCACGAAGCCAGGTTGGTCGTCTACCAGATGAGGCCGTTGCCGGAAGGCTTGCTTCACCTCGGCGGTCTTGCCATTGGCGATGACGAACTTGCTGAGGGCGACGAAGTTGGCAACGAACGGCGCCGTGGCGGTTGGGACCATGGCCGCGGCTCCATGTGTTCCGCTGGCATCGCGTAATGGACAAAGGCCGGCGAACGATGAGGGAGAAAGCGTTTGCGTTTTCATGGGGCAGGCGGCCGCGCGAGCGGCAGTTCCAGTGTGGACGTCGCGGTTTGTCCAGGACCGTCGCTATGGACGCTCAGGCTGCCGCCGAGCTCTGTGGCCGCAAGCGCGCCGCTACAAGCCGAAGCCATGGCCGTCCTTGCGGGTGGTGAAGCAGCGGGACAAACCGCCGCCGGTGATTTCATCGAAGCCGTTGAGGCAGGTTGGCGCCTTAGCTGGCGCTTTGCGGAACAGCATGGGCAATTTCACTCTGCGGCCTGCAGGGCACCTTATGTTGTACCAGTCGATCAGTGATATCGGGTCTGGAGGCAAATCACGCGAAGTTTGAAGAATGCGCGAAAAGCGCAGGGACTCGTTCGGCCAGCGAACTGACATTTAAGTCGCCGGATATAGCATCGTCTGCTCGCTTGTCGTTACCGTCTGTGCGGTAAGCAGCACAAGCCGTAACCACTCTCACGCAGTGCGCTCTGCTTGTCCTGCCAACGCGCCGGAGAGTCGCCAACAACGACGGCGCGGCTTTTTTGGTCTGTCGCCATTAGTCGTCGTCCTTGACGTCAAAGTGCTGGGGCATTGAAGCAGACTCGATCGCAAGGGAAAACTTGATTGCGAAATGCACTTCATCGCTTGTGGTATCCAATCATGCCGATTGGTTGCCCGACTTAGCCGCATACGAAGGCCGTAATTGGGCGCGGATCGACCTGCGTCTGGGGCCGCCTCGGGCTGGAAGTGCTTTGACGGTCCAGCCATTTCTATCGCCGCATAGCGGACGCTCGCAACAGGCGGCTACTGGCACTTCAGCGACAGTCGCTGATCAGCCCAATGCCGGCATCTGCCTTCGCAGAATTGCCGCTCCGAACCGGACGTTCGACGCCCGCGTCACGGACGGGCGCGCGAAGCGAGCCCGTCCCGTGGAACGCATAGTTGGTTTGCACTAGACGCATCCCAAATAGAGACCATGGCCGAGAATCAGGCCGCACAACCGAACCTTTGTTTCGGTGAGCTCCTCCGTAATGGATTGCACTGTTTCGCCCTTGAAGTGCAACGTCGTGTCTCGATAGCCAACCGGTGCAAGAAGCGGGATGGGGACGATGACAGCCATAGCGAACAGGCCTGACCAACCCCAGCCACGGTGATACACCCACTTTTCTTCTGCGCCTTGTCCCGCTTTCTTGTCTGGAGGGCCCCATAACTCTAGTACTTGCTTCTTTGTGTAGTCGCTAATCGGTTCGCTACATGCGGCGCTGTGGGGGATCACCCAACCTTTCGTTTTCGAAAGATGGAACGCTTGGTGGTCCCGCGTCGCTTTGGAGAGCAGTGATCCTCCGACACAACCGCTGAGCAGCAAAGCGCATATGCACACGAGTATTTTCATTGTGCGCTCCAACGCCCAGGTTAACCCGCGTGACCGCCGAAGGCGGGCACGTTGGGTTTAATACCTTGTTGGACCTTGCGGTACGGAATAAACGCATATACGATAAATAGAGCCATGACCTACGACCCGCCCAAACGCAAGAAGAACTTGCGTAAGCATGCCAT
Organism: Pseudomonadota bacterium; assembly: GCA_030775105.1. Taxonomy (GTDB): domain Bacteria; phylum Pseudomonadota; class Gammaproteobacteria; order Nevskiales; family Nevskiaceae; genus Solimonas. The sequence continues at coordinate 7,273 of JALYJV010000368.1, forward strand.
TGACTTGGCCGAGTGCGAGCCGGTGTTTGATGCGCCGATGCTGACGCGTGAAGACACGCGAGAAGCATATGGCGAACAAAGGCTGATGAGCCTGGGATGGTTGAGCGGCAGGGTGGTGGTACTGGTGTGGACCGACCGAGAGGACGGACCCCGCATAATTTCATGTAGAGAGGCAAAACCCCATGAACAAGAAGCGTACTTCCGTGCATACCCCAAAGGCTGACGTGCCTTACGACGCCAAGGACCGAAAAGCTGTGCTGGCTTTTTGGGATGGTGCGACCCCGCATAAGGGTGCTGAGGAATACCGGGCGAAGCGCGGGCGCCCGCCGAAAGCTGTTGGTGAAAAGAAAGCCCAAATTGCGCTGCGTGTAGATGCAGAGGTACTGGCGTGGTATCGCGCGCAGGGCGATGGCTGGCAGACCAGAATGAACGCAGTGCTGAAGGCATATCGCGACGCGACGGTCTGATCGCTTTTAGGTCCAACGCCGTAGCTAAGCCACGTCGGGTTGAATGCCTAGTTGGGCTTCAGCTCTCTGCGTGTGGGAATACATTTAACGCCTCCGTTGCAGCTTTACTAACTAGCATCCAACTCGTTTCAGCTTTCCACGACGAGAAATCTTCCGAAAGCTCATTCGATTGAGCCTCAAACACAGAGTGGAAGGTTTTCAACGCATCCAACTGTGTCGGAGTAAACGATACGGCGAATTTCTCGCTTTCCGGGTGATAAAAGTCATCAAACCACATACAGCAAAGCTCAGTCGGACCGACCTCATCATTTAGCACCGCGATGTCTGATAGCAGTGTTCTTATCGAGGAATACCAACTGGACGCCGTCATCTTGAAGCCCAACGCCGAGCATAAGCCGAGGCCGCGCCGAAGCGCAGCGGAGGCGTGGACTTCGGCTTGATGCTCTGGTTAGGCATTGCCAAACTCGAAAGAAAAGGCGGCGTCGGGGGCTGCTGCCCACTTTGAGATCTGGAGCCCCAACGCGTTGACCCTAGAAAGCGGAGCCTCGATGCAGAATCTGCTTGCGGCGGACTCATGACCGTCTTGGTTGTTATTGGTTCGGATGAGCATGCCGATGCTATGAAGAGAGATATAGAAAGCTTTGACGTATACGAAGCTGTAAACCCTCTCACCTTCGGCGCCGTACTCAAAGATGACCTCGCCTTTGCCTAGCTTTGGGAAGAACTCCGACAACTTTCTGCCGAACTCATCAATGTTTTGGGGGTAAGTGTAAAAATCTTGCGTCGTGGACTGGCGCCCGTTCGATGCAAACAGCTCGACTTGAATCATGCCGTCATCATCTGTCCAAAGCCTTCGAAGTCCGAAAGTACCCATCTGCATGCCTAACGCCCGAACTAACCCTCGGCCCTGCCGAAGGCAGGGACGTCGGAGTTGAATGATTGGTTAGGCATATACCCACCAAGCCGTGATTACAAAAGCAGGTAGAAGGACAAAAAGCACCATAACCCCAAGGCAGCCTGAGTTGCCGGCGCGGCCATGCCGAACCGGGCGACCAGTTTGCGATTGCTGCGGCTGCGAACGCAGCCACTGCCCGTGACAGGCGTTGCAGAAGAACCTCGTTTTACCGGAGCGCCATGCCTCGACGGTGCGGGGCGTGTGCGGAGCAGTTGAGGAGCAGCGACTGCACTTGAACGTGCGCTCCTTAGGTTTGCGCTTGCCTCCAACGAACGAGAGCACCGTGACGACAGCAATAACTACTGCGACGATGATTTCAGGGCTGAGGTTTTCCATATGCCTAGACAGTATGACTTCCGTCGTCCGCGGAGGCGCTGACCTCCGCAAGGACCATAACGCGGGTTAGCGTAGAGCCAGAGCCGCAGGAGCGAGATAGAACTGCGCTCATCATCGGTTTTCCTCAGCGGAGGTCAGCATGCCATGTGCTGTTTCATGGCAAACGTCACTCGCGAATCTCCGCTACTGGCACATTAGCGATGTAGCTCTGGCACCCGCGGGGACTCGAAATCCCCGATCGTCGCAGATGTGACGACGTTGCAATCAGCGGTTCTGCTCCAGCGGCGACGCTCTGGGCTTTGGCGCGGAGGCTGTTCGCAGGATCCTTGGCATCGCGTACCAGATCAGCCCAGCTGCAGCGCCGATCCACAAGACTCCCCAGGCAAGAGCATGGCCACCGTACTCTTCGGCGAGCATGCTGGCGTCGGATAGCGAACCGCTGCCCAGGATCACGTCGCTGAGAATGTCGAGCGGCACGTACACGATCGACACCAGGCCCAGGACTCTCAGCACGAGGTCGTTCCAGAAGTGTGATGCCCGCCACGCAAGTGCCGCGAACCCGGCGCCGACAGATAACGAAACGATGGCGCCAATGAGGGTCGGACGCAGGAACAGCGTGCCGATGAACATGACTGCGAGCAGGCCGACCAGTTGCCGATCGTAGTCGGTCCTCTGGGAGAACCATAGGATCGCCATCCCAAAAAGCAGGGATCCGAGATAGCCGGCATTTAAAAAAACGAACCGCCAGCCACCTCGGGATAGGACCATGCCGCTCTCGTTAACGGCCAGCGAGTAGCCGACAACCTCGCCGCCGGTCAGCACAGCGGCAATCGCGTGCGACATTTCATGGAGTCCAACAACAACGATCTTGAATGGCCAGACGAAGGGGGTCGCCCAAAGCAGGATGATCAGCGCGCTCAGGCCGAAAGTTAGTGCAGTCGATGAGCGGCTGGCCAACAGCTTCTTCATTTAGTGGAAACCCAACTCACTTGCTCCGCCGCTTTCCAGTCACGCGGCGCACTGCTGCATCAAGCCCTTCGATGGTGAGGTCGGTCAGGTCTACGAACCGAGCGCCGAAAATTCGCATCAGAGCCACGTACTCCACCATCCTGAAAGTGCCGCGGCTAAATCTTGTGGAAAGGCTGGAGGCTGAGACTTCAATGTCCAACTCCTTCAGAATGTCGGAACACTCCTGCCAGCTCAATGTCTTGCCGTTGAGATGCTTGCCGGTGCCCGAGCGAGCCGCCGCCAGCGTGGCTTTCAAGTGCCCCCGCACCACATTCTTGCTATCTGCCATCGCCCGACTCGATCAGTTCGGGCGGGTTTCCTTGGCAATCTCGACGAGCGCTTCCATGTTCTGGATGTCCTTGAACTGACCCATGAGATGGTCGTGCACCAGACTCTCGATATTCGAGACAGCATCGTGATTCAGGCCCACCGCGGAAGCCAGATTGCGTACGCTGGCCTTTTCATCGACCGAATAGCTGCCATCGGCGAAGCCCAGGAACACGCAGGCCTGCACGAACGTGGAGCGCAGTTCCGGTGTGTTGAAGGCCTGCTTGGCTGCATCCGGTTCGAAGCTAGCCTTCACCAGATCGTCGTAGGCGGCCATCGGACCGAGGCCATCAGAACGGCAGCCTTCGTAGAAGGCTTTGATCAGCTCATCTTCCTGCGGACTGATGCCGTCGGCGCGAGCCACCGTATGCAGGCCAAGCACTAGGATTTGCGCCTGGGCGCTGGTGAGGTTCGACGTAGTAAACATGGCGTATCTCCTTCGGTAATTATCGAATGTTGTACTGAAGCTTCAACTCAGAAAGCTTGCTGACGACCTGCTCGGACGACAGGTCGGCAAACTTCTTCGGAAGCATCGAACGGCGCGAGGATTCGAGCACCGCCTGATAATTCATGTAGGTGATCATTGTCTGATCGCGCGTGGGCATGAACTCCTCGAATGCCGCGGCGAACTCGTCCTGCGTGATCTTCTTGCCGCTCGGATCTGCAGCGGCGTTCATCGCCTGCACGAGCACGGCCTCGTAGTCGGCATTGGAGTATCCAGCGTTGACTGCTTTCGTCGGAATGTTGGAAGCCTTGAGCGCAGCCAAGTCCAGTTCCACGCCGTAGCGCTTTGCCAGCGCACCGAGCACGTCGATCGCATCGTTCTCGTTGTCCATGTAGAAGAACGGGATTTTCACATCGAGACGGCCGGGCCGCTTCAGGTCGATGTCGAGCTTGTCCGGGCGATTGGTCATCACCACGAACAGGACGTTGCCTCGGTTCTCGGTGTCCGACATGAACTGCTTGAGGGTGGCGATGACCCGCGACTCCGTACCGCCGTCAGTCTCGCCGCCCGACGCGTTGCCCATGCTGCGGTCGATCTCATCGATGATGACGCCGATCGGACCGAGGGCCTTGATCATCGAAATCACCTTTTCGAGGTTGCGCTCGGT
>JALYJV010000369.1 GCA_030775105.1 Pseudomonadota bacterium
CGAGTCGCTGGAACCGGCGATCGCGCATCCGCTGACCACCGGCGAGCCCGAGCCGGCCGACGGCGGTGGCGCCGAGCCCGCCGGTCCGCTGCCCGGCCTGGATCAAAGCGATGCCGCCGTGCGCGACGCCCTGGCCCAGGCCTTCGGCGCCCCGCCGATTGACGCCTTCCTGATCCCGGACCGGCTGGTGCGGCGTATCGTCGCCACCATTGACAGCCTCGACAACGATCCGGTGCGGCTCAAGCAGCGTCCGCTGCAGCCCGTCGTCGGGCGCCCGGTCATCGCGCGCGGTGAGAACGACACGATGATCCTCAGCGTCGAGAACGACGATCGCTACGATGCGTTCGTCTCGGCGTTCGATGCGGCCAACACCCGGATGCTCGTCAGTGGCTACCGGCGCTACTACCCACTGTTCCAGCGCGCCTACGAGGAACTCGGCTATCCGGACCGCTATTTCAACGATCGCGTCGTCCAGATCATCGATCACCTGCTCGGCGCGCCGTCGGTTGCGCCGCCGATCGTGCTGATCCAGCCCAAGGCCCTGTACCAGTTTGCCGATCCGCGCCTCGAGAATCTGTCGTGGGGACGCAAGCTGTTGATCCGCATCGGCCAGGTGCACGCGGAGACGGTCAAGCGCAAGCTTGGCGAAATCCGCACGGCGATTTCCGCAGGAGGCATCGACACACAATGAACATCCGAATCAGCGTCCGCACCATGCTGCGGGGATTGTTGCTCGCCGCGCTTGCCGTCAGCGCGAGTGCCTGCGCGACGCTGACGCCGTATCAGCCGGTGAATCGGGGTTACGGTTATTCGGAGCAGAAGCTCGAAGCCGATCGCTATCGCATCGTGTTTGCCGGCAGTGACGCGACACCGAAGCAGACGGTCGAGAACTACGTGCTGTTCCGCGCTGCCGAACTGACCGTGGCCACCGGTGGCGAGCACTTCGTTGTCACCGACTCATCGATGCAGAGTTCCGCCGGCAACAGCCCCAGCGTCGGTATCGGACTCGGCGGGTTCCGTTTCGGTGGCAGCGGCGGTCTCGGCATCGGTGTCGGCACCAGCACCGGCGGTGACCGCGTTGCCTGGCGCGGGCAGACTGACATCATCGTGCGCAAGGGTCCCAAGCCGGACGGCGCGGCGGATGCGTTCAGTGCGCGCGAACTGATGATCAATCTTGAGCCGCTGATCCAGCGGCCGAAGTTGTAGCCCGGACGCAGTCCGGGATCTGTACTTTCGGCAAGCGCGAACCCCCGGGTTGCACCCGGGCTACCTGGAATTGGCGCGAAACTCAGCCCGTCGGCAGATTCACCTGCAGCTGTTCTATCAGCCGACGCTTGGTCGGGATCACCCAGTTGCTGCGCAGCGCATCGGACAGCAAACCCACCGCATCAAGCTCGTCACAGAGCTTCATCTGGTGCGCGAGGTCGAACAGGTCGAGCTGCTCGGTGAACAGGCCGTTGTCGTTGACCGTGATGAACGACACGCCCGGCGTCTGGTAGTAGCTGCCATCCGGCCGGGTGCCGGGGCCGCGGTTCCACCAGTGCGTGATGATCCGGTTGCCGTGCGTGGTGTAGCGCTCGATCGGAAAGCTCCAGCCTTCCCAGCCGACGCGCATGTCGCGGCCGTAATGGGTCGCACGGATCTCGTCGCGGGTCGACGCATGCACCAGCATGGTGCCGCCGTATTCGCAGATGTACTCGCAGTGCTCGGCGTAGAACGCATCGGCAATCCATTCCCATTCGTTGCGGCGCGCCGCCTCGACGAACGCGGCCTGCATTTCCGCGGCGCGCGCGGCCACCTGTTCAGGGCTGATCGCCATGCTTGTTCTCCAGTTTCCTGCCGATGTGCAGGCATGCTCCGGGATCGGCACGGTTCATGCCTCGTCCGGATGCGGGACTGGTACCTGTACCGATGGAGCATCGCGGTGTCGCGTGCTAGCGTTTGGATCTCGGATGAATTGACGGGGGAGTTTGGATGAGACAGATCGTGATGGCTGTGGGGATGTTGCTGGTTTCGGCGCCGCTGTTCGCAGGCACGCCCTGCGAAGAGGTCGGCGCGGAGATCACTGCCAAGCTCGACGCCAAGGGCGTCAAGGGCTACAAGCTGGAAGTCGTCGCGGCCGACAAGGTCGGTGCCGAGCAGAAGGTCGTCGGCAGCTGCGACGGCGGCAAGAGCAAGCTGGTCTACAGCCGCGGTGGCACCGTGAGTGCGCCGGCTGCCAGCGCCCCGGCGGCGACGGCAACACCGGCAGCATCGCCGCCGCCGATGTAGGGCTACGCAGCCGCCTCAAGTTCCTCCAGCGCATCGCGGCTGTAGACCGCGATGCGCTGCTGATGCGGCAGCGTGTCGCGGCTGCCGATGAAGCCGAAGTTCAGCGTGTCGATGTAACTGACGCCGGTGATGTTCAGGCCGTAGCCCTGGAACGGGATCGACAGCGGGTAATAGGCATCGAGTTTGAAGCCGCGGAAGTACAGCGCCTGCTTGGGCCCCGGCACGTTGGAAATCACCACGTTGAATGCCGGCCGCACGCGCCCCGCCGCGCC
>JALYJV010000370.1 GCA_030775105.1 Pseudomonadota bacterium
CTTCTCGGTTGGCCCGTTTCATGCCCATCAGGAAGCTGCGCTCAGGTGGCGTCACCGCCCCCTGACCCGAGCGTCCTTGAATCACGAATACCGCTCATCACCGAACCCGCCATGACGATCGACGCCAGACTCCACGCATCCGCGGCGCCAGCAAGCCGCATGCTGCGTCGGCACTGCACGGCGCTGTCGCTGCTGATCGGTCTGCTGCTGACTGGCCCTGCGCTCGCGCAGGATGCAGTTGCGCCCGCGCCTGCCGATGCTGCCGCTGTCGTTGCTGCGGACCCATCAACGACCGCTACGGAGAACCTCAGCTTCGCCGAGGTACTCGCCGCGCTGCCAGAAGCCAGCTATGCGGAGAAGGAAGCCGCTGTCGCGCGCATCATCACGCTGGCAGATCCCGGGGGACGCGCGGTGCTCGCCGCATTGCTCGACGGTAAGCTTCATGCGCTCAAATCCGACGGCCGCTGCGTCATCGTCGTCGACGATGCGGATGCCACGCAGGTCAAGCTGGTCAATCCGCTCGATGGCAGCGCGCTCGCGCCGGTCGCCGACGCGGATCTGAAGAAAGTCGGCACCAACAACCGCCTGCGCAAGGTACTCAAGGGCGCCATCGCCCAGCTCGACCTCAACAACGAAGATCCGGATGTGCGGGTCAACGCGGTGCGCGAGATCCTGCGCGAACTCGACGACTCGACGGTTCTCGCGCTGCGCGCGCGCGCCGCGATCGAGGAGTCCAGCCGCGTGCGCCAGCAGATCAACGTCGGCCTTGCGATTTCCGACCTCGCATCCGACGACGCGGCGACGCGCCGCCAGGCCGTGACCAATCTCGACGGCCAGATCAGCGACGAGGCCTACAACGCGCTGCGCGATCTGTCGGAGAAGGAAACCGAAGCCGACATCCGCAGCGCCGCGCTGGCCGTGATGCGCGGCATCGACAACTGGCGCAAGGTCTATGGCAGCGTCGAAACCCTGTTCTTCGGCCTGAGCCTCGGCTCGGTGCTGGTGCTGTCGGCGATCGGCCTCGCAATCACCTTCGGCGTCATGGGCGTGATCAACATGGCGCACGGCGAGCTGATGATGATCGGCGCGTATACGACCTACTGCATACAACTGCTGCTGCCGGACCACATCGGCCTGTCGATGGCAATCTCGATCCCCGCCGCCTTCCTGGTGTCCGGCGCATTCGGCGTTGCCATCGAACGCGGTATCGTGCGCTTCCTGTACGGCCGACCGCTCGAAACCCTGCTCGCGACCTTCGGCCTGTCGCTGATCCTGCAGCAGCTCGTGCGCTCGATCTTCTCGCCGCTGAACCGCTCGGTCGCGACGCCGGAATTCATGAGCGGCCAGCTCTACATCAATGACGCGCTGAGCCTGACCTACAACCGCCTGTACATCGTCGTGTTCGCGCTGCTGGTGTTCGCATTGCTGCAGCTGCTGCTGCGCCGCACGTCGCTGGGCTTGAAGATCCGCGCGGTGTCGCAGAACCGCGCGATGTCGCGCGCCATGGGCATCCGCTCCGAATGGATCGATGCCGCGACCTTCGGCCTCGGCGCCGGCATCGCCGGTGTCGCCGGTGTCGCGTTGTCGCAGCTCACCAATGTCGGCCCGAATCTCGGGCAGGCCTACATCATCGATTCGTTCATGGTCGTGGTGTTCGGCGGCGTCGGCAACCTGTGGGGCACGCTGATCAGCGGCATGACCCTCGGCGTCGTCAACAAGCTGCTGGAACCCTATGCAGGTGCGGTGCTCGCCAAGATCCTGGTTCTCGTCGCGCTGATCCTGTTCATCCAGCGCAAACCCCGCGGCCTGTTCCCGCAGAAAGGCCGCGCCGCGGAGGGCCACTGATGAGCACGTCCATGAGCCAACGTCTGATGATCCTGCGTGGCGATCGCGGTGGCAGCCTGTTCCTCTCGGTGCTGCTGGCGATCGCCATCCTGGTGCCGATCTTCCACCTCGCCGTGCCGGAAGGCTCGCCGCTGCATCTGTCGACGCTGACAGTGACGCTGCTCGGCAAATACCTGTGCTTCGCCCTGCTCGCCGTCGCGGTCGATCTGATCTGGGGCTACTGCGGCATCCTCAGCCTCGGCCACACCGCGTTCTTCGCCCTCGGCGGCTATGCGATGGGCATGTACCTGATGCGCCAGATCGGCAGCCGCGGCGTCTACGGCGATCCGGTGCTGCCGGACTTCATGGTGTTCCTCGACTGGAAGGAGCTGCCGTGGTTCTGGCACGGCATGGACATGTTCTGGTTCGCGATGGTGATGGTCGTGCTCGCACCGGGTGTGCTCGCCTATGTGTTCGGCTGGTTTGCATTCCGCTCGCGCGTCACCGGCGTCTATCTGTCGATCATCACGCAGGCACTGACCTACGCGTTGCTGCTCGCGTTCTTCCGCAACGAGATGGGCTTCGGCGGCAACAACGGGCTGACCGACTTCAAGGATCTGCTCGGCTTCGACCTGCAGGCGAGCACTACGCGCGTCAGCCTGTTCCTGTGCTCCGCAGCGGCGCTGGCCGGCGGCTATCTGGTCTGCCGCTACATCGTGCGCTCGCGCCTGGGCCGTGTGATCGAGGCGATCCGCGATTCCGAAGCGCGCGCGCGCTTCATCGGCTACCGCGTCGAGAACTACAAGCTGTGGCTGTTCACGTTCTCCGCCGTGCTCGCCGGCATCGCGGGTGCGCTGTACGTGCCGCAGGTCGGCATCATCAATCCCGGCGAGTTCGCACCGATCAACTCGATCGAAGTCGTCGTCTGGGTGGCGATCGGTGGTCGCGGCACGCTGTACGGCGCTGTCGTCGGCGCGATCTTCGTCAACTACGCCAAGACCGTTCTGACCGGCGCGCTGCCGGAAGTCTGGCTCTACGCACTCGGTGGTCTGTTCGTGTTCGTCACGCTGTTCCTGCCGCAGGGCGTCGTCGGCATCCTCAAGAGCTGGAGCGCGCGGCGCAAGCCGGCCGCCGCGAGCGGAGTGCCGGCATGAGAGCGGCACCCTCGATGCTGCAGCGCGCGCGGCTGGTCAATCCGTTCCGCGACAAGACGCCGCCACCACTGGATCTGACGCACAACGTCATTCTCTATCTTGAAGGCATCACGGTCAGCTTCGATGGCTTCCGCGCGCTGAACAACCTGAACCTTTATATCGAGAAGGGCGAACTGCGCTGCATCATCGGCCCCAACGGCGCGGGCAAGACGACGATGATGGATGTCATCACCGGCAAGACCCGTCCCGACGCCGGCACCGCCTGGTTCGGCCAGACCGTCAATCTGCTCGACCTCAGCGAACCCGAGATCGCCCAGACCGGCATTGGTCGCAAGTTCCAGAAGCCGACCGTGTTCCACGATCACAGCGTGTTCGAGAATCTCGAACTGGCAATGGCCGGCGACAAGTCGGTGTGGAAGATCCTGTTCGCCAAGCTCACACCGCTACAGCGCGATCGCATCGATGAAGTGCTGACCATCATCGGCCTGCTCGAGCATCGCGCGGCGCGTGCCGGCAGCCTGTCGCATGGCCAGAAGCAATGGCTGGAGATCGGCATGCTGCTGATGCAGGACCCGACCCTGCTGCTGGTCGACGAACCGGTCGCCGGCATGACACCGCAGGAAACCGAGCGCACCGCGGAACTGCTGGTCTCGCTCGCGGGCAAGCATTCAGTTGTCGTCGTCGAGCACGACATGGACTTCGTCCGCTCGATCGCCCGCACCGTCACGGTCCTTCACGAAGGCTCGGTGCTCGCTGAAGGATCGATGGAAGCCGTGCAGAACGATCCGAAAGTGATCGAAGTGTATCTGGGCGAATAACGATGATCGCGATCCAGCAACTCAACCAGTTCTACGGCGGCAGCCACACACTGTGGGACATCGACCTCAAGGTCGAGACCGGCTCGCGCACCTGCCTGATGGGCCGCAACGGCATGGGCAAGTCGACACTGTTGCGCTGCGTGATGGGCCTGCTGCCGGTCAGCAGCGGCGAGATCCTGTTCGACGGCCAGAACCTGCTCAAGCTCAGTGCCGATGCGCGCGCCGCGCTGGGCATCGGCTTCGTGCCGCAGGGTCGTGAAATCTTTTCGCAGCTGACCGTCGAGGAAAACCTGCGCACCGGCCTGATCGCCAAACGCGAACGCCCGAGCGATGCGCTGGAGCGCGTCTACTCGACCTTCCCCGTGCTCAGACAGATGCTCAAGCGCCGCGGCGGCGATCTGTCCGGCGGCCAGCAGCAGCAACTGGCGATCGGCCGGGCGCTGCTGCTGCAGCCGCGCCTGCTGATCCTCGACGAACCCTGCGAAGGCATTCAGCCGAACATCGTCGCCGAGATCGGTGACCTGCTGATTCGCCTCAACCAGGAAACCGGCCTGACTGTACTGATCGTCGAGCAGAAACTGCCGTTCGCACGTCGCGTCGCGAGCGACTTCCGCATCCTCGACAAGGGGCGCGTGGTTGCGAGCGGAGAGATCGGCCAGCTCAGCGACGACATGGTTCGTCACCATCTAACGGTTTGAGCTTCGGTGCCGGCCTCTCGATACACCGCGCTGCGCGCGGCACTCGAGACGAACGGGCCTATTTTGTGTCGGCCCTACAAAACTCCGTTCGCATCGGGTGCCTGCGAAGCAGGTGTATCGAGATGCCGCAACGACGCTCTACGAGCCGACCCGGTTGACAGCCGCCGCTTGACGCCGAATCCACGACCCGATTAGTCTGCACGCCTCAAGAAACCGAACACCCATGAACCTTTTCCAGAAAGCCGTCCATGTATCCATTTGGAACGTCGCCGCAAGCGACGCGCCGTAGGGGACGCTTTTCGTACACAAAACCCCCGCCGGCGCAAAGACCGGCGGGGGTTTTCAGTTTCTGACACCACCGGTCCAGCTCCAGCGGGTTCCATGCAACACAGGAACCGCAGGTAAGCAGTATGGACATCAACGGTGCTGAACTCATCACACGTCATCTCGAGCGCGAAGGCATTGCGCATGTCGTCGGCGCGCACACGTCCGCCGGCAGCAATGCCCTGCTGCCGCTGTACCGTGCGCTCGCCGATTCCAAACTGATTCACGTCCTCGCCCGCCACGAGCAGGGCGCTGGCTTCATCGCGCAGGGCATTGCCCGGCGCAGCGGGCGCGCGGGTGTGTGCATGGTCAATGCCGGCGCCGGCGTGACGCAGCTGCTGCCGGTGCTGGCGGATGCCAATGCCGACGCAGTGCCTCTGGTCGCGATCTGCGCGCAGCTGCCAACGGCGGGCGGCGATGCCGCGCATGGCGTGCGCACCGGTCACCTGGTCGACTCGATCAGTAAGGCCCACTTCGAGATCCGTGGCATCGATGATCTGCTCGACGTGCTGCCCGAGGCGTTCCGGATTGCCGAGTCCGATCGCAAGGGGCCGGTGCTCATCGACGTGCCGCAGAGTGTGCTCACCGAACGCATCCGCCTGCCGGTGCTGCCGATGCCGGCGGCGCGCGAAGTGCCGGAAGCCGCAGACGCCGCGCTGTTCAACCAGGCGGCGGCGATGATCGACGCCGCGCGTCGTCCGTTGCTGCTGCTCGGCGATGGCGTTGCCCAGTCCCAGGCCCAGGCAGCTGCAGTGAGTCTGCTCGAACATGCGCATCTGCCGACGCTGATGACGCTGCTGGCGCTGGGCACGCTGCCCGAGCGTCATCCGCTGTCGCTGGGTCTGCATGGAGCACAGGGTGCGCGTGCGAGCCAGAAGCTGGTCGAAGACTGCGATCTGCTGATCGCGGTCGGCTACCGCCATGACGATCGCGCGACCAGCACCGCGCGGCGTCTCGCACCGAATGCGCGACGCATCCACATCGAGCTTGATGCACGCGAACTGGCTGCGCTGGCTGCGCCGGATCTGGGCATCGTCGCCGATGCCGGTGTCGCGTTCGCGGCGCTCGCCGAGCGGGTGCGCCCCGCTTTGCGCGGGCGCTGGCATGCGCAGATCCGCGCGCTGCAGCAGCAACTCGCCGAACCCGAAACGGACTACGACGATCTGCGCCAGCACCCGGCCTTGATCCGCGCGACGGCGGCGGCGCTGGGTGCCGAGACGACGGTGGTCGCCGACGCCGGCGAGCCGCAGACCTGGGTCGCGCAGCACTATCCGTTCATGCGTGCGCAGCGCTGGCAGACCTCGGCGAAGCTTGGCGCGAGCGGCTTCGGCCTCGCCGCAGCAATGGGTGCGGCGCTGGCCTCCAGCGACAGCCGCGCTGTCCTGTTCTGCAGCGAAAGCAGCCTGCTGATCAACATGCAGGAGCTGTCGACGCTGGTCGATCTGCAACTCGACGTGAAGATCGTCGTGCTCGACAGCAGCGCGCTGGGGCTGCTGCGACGCCCGCAGGATGTGCTGCTACAGCGTCGCTACATCGGTTCGCTGTACGAACGGCCGCCATCGCTGTGCGGGATTGCCGAGTCTTTCGGTCTTCCCGCGCTCGATCTCGGTCTGACCGACAAGGCCCTGCCGCGCCTGCGTGAAGCCCTGCGCCAGCCCGGACCGCTGCTGATCCGCGCGCCGATCGTGCGCCCCGAGCAGGCGCCGCCGCTGCTGATGCAGCGCAAGGCCGATCTCGAAACGGTTCACTGAGCGCAGATCCACACCGCCTTCCTATTCTCAAACTTTCGGAACGATCACCATGCAACTCCCCATTGAAACCGCGCTACCCACTCATCTCCTCGCAAGCCGGCCGCCGGACTGGCCAGAGCCCGAAGCGCTTGGTTTCGGCCAGTATCTCGGTGCCTACCTCGTCGAATCACAGCATCTCGAAGGCGGCGGCTGGAGCGCACCATGCCTGACGCCGCGCACTGCGAGCTCGGCCGCGATTGCCGGCGGCGCGGTGCAGTACGCGCTGTCGGTTTTTGAAGGTGCCAAGGCCTACCGCGATGCGCGCGGCGGATTGCATCTGTTCCGTCCGCTCGATCACGTTGCACGTCTGCAAGCGAGTGCGCGGCGGCTTTGCCTGCCGGAACCGCCGACCGAGCTGTGCCTGCAGCTGTTCGATCTCGCAGTGCAGATGCACGCCGCACTGATTCCGCCGTATGGTCGCGGCTCGCTGTATCTGCGCCCGACTGTGTTTGCTGATGAGGAGTGCCTGGGTCTGCGTCCGGCCAGGCGCCATCGCCTGAGCATCGTCGTCACGCCGTGCAGCGATCCGCTGCTCAAGCGCCTGCGCCTGTGGGCCGAACCCGAGTTCATCCGCGCTGCGCCCGGTGGACTCGGCGCCGCGAAGACCGGCGCGAACTACGCCGCCGGTCTGTCCGGCCTGGTGCGTGCACGCGAGCGCGGCTATGACGACGTCGTCTGGCTCGACGCGCACACGCACACCCAGCTCGGTGAAGCCGGCACGATGAACCTGTTCGTGCAGATCGGCGACGAAGTGCTGACGCCGCCGCTGGACGGCACCATCCTCGCCGGCATCACCCGCGACAGCGTCGTGCAGTGGCTGCGCGCGCAGGGAATCACCGTGCTGGAACGCACGATCACGCTCGACGATCTGCGCAATGCGCGCCTTGCCGGCACGCTCGGTACCGCGTTTGGCACCGGCACGGCCGTGCGCGTGACGCTGATCGAATCCATCGGCGACGGCGAACACGAACTGCAGTTCACCGACACCGGCCTCGCCGCCAACGTGTCGCGTGCGCTCAAGCAGATCCAGGAAGGCGGCGATCGCCAGTACGCGCACTGGCTCACGCCGGTGGTCGACCCGCTCGCGCTTGAAGCGGCAGCCTGAGGAGCGATCCATGCCATGAAGAAGGTCGCGGTGTTCGGCAACGCGGGCGGCGGGAAGTCCACGCTCGCGAAGGCTGTGGCAGCGCGATTGCAGCTGCCGTTGTTTGCGCTCGACAAGATCTGCTACTACGCCGGTGGCGGCGCGGTGCCGCCCGAGATTTATCTCAAGCGTCATGAGGACATCCTCGCCCGTAGCGAGTGGGTGCTCGACGGCTACGGCAGCATCGACACAGTCTGGAAGCGGCTGTCTGTGGCAGACACGCTGGTCTTCATCGATCTGCCGCTGTCGCTGCATTTCTGGTGGGTCACGAAACGATTCTTCAAGGGATTGTTTGTGCAGCCGGAGGGATGGCCGGAAGGCAGCCCGATGCTGAGCAGCACACTCCGCGCCTATCGGGTGCTGTGGCTCTGCCATCGCAGGCTGACACCGAAGTACCGGGCGCATGTGCTGACTGCTGCGGCGACGAAGGACGTTTTTCACCTGCGTTCGCGGTCGGAGATCGCGGATTTTCTTGCGAATCTCCATCCGTGGAACCTTCGGCGCTCTGTACCGGTCTCTCGATACACCGCGTGCTTCGCGCGCGGTACTCGAGACGAACAGAGCTTTGTTGAGTCCACCCAGAAACTCCGTTCGCATCGAGTGCCAGCGATAGCGGGTGTATCGAGATGCCACCCCGGCAGCCGAAGGCAAGCGCTATGCCGGCACAGCCTTATCCAGATGCTCGGCAAAATGGCCTTCAAGCCAGAACTGCCAGCCACCAAAGCGGTTCGCCGAAATGAATCCGACATGGCCGCCACGTCGCGCAATCTCCAGCGTCACCTGCGGTGAAAGCTGATCGGCGCTCGGCAGGATGTCCGGCGTCATGAACGGATCGTCGCGCGCGTTGACGATCAGCGTCGGCACCTGGATCGCGCGCAGGTACTGGCCGCTGCTGCATTGCGCGTAGTAATCGAGCGCATCCTTGAAACCGTTCAGCGGCGCGGTCCAGGCATCGTCGAACTCGAAGAAATCCTGCGCGCGCAGCACCTGCGGCATATTGATGTTCGGTGCCGGCACGGCAGCATGCTTGCGTCGCGTGATCTCGCAGAGGTCGCGCAGCAGTCGCTTCTGATACACCCGTGCACTGCCGCTGCGCAGCTTCTCGGCGCAGCGCTTCAGATCGAGTGGGGCGCAACCAGCGGTGGCTGCGAGGACCGGCGCATTCGCGCCTTCTTCGGCGAGCGCCTTGAGCAGCACGTTCGCTCCGAGAGACCAGCCCGCCGCGACGATCCGTGAATCCGGCTCGCGTCGCTTCAGCTCGTGCATCAGGAAGCGCAGATCGATCGTGTCACCATGGTGATAGATGCGCGGCAGGCGATTCGGTTCGGCACCGCCACCACGCAGCTGCAGGATCACGCAACGCCAGCCGCGCGCACCGAGCAGCTGCGCCGTACCGCGCAGATACTTCGATTCGAATCCGCCGGTGAGTCCGTGCACCAGGATCGCGATGCGTTTGCCGTGAGCCGCGCCGCACCAGCCGAGATCGACAAAGTCACCATCCGGCAGCTCCAGTCGCTCGCGCCGGATCTCCAGCGTCGGCAAGCGCCGCAGCAGGGTGGGCGCCACGGTTTGCGCGTGCGGACCACGCAGCAGCGGATGCGGCCTGAACGTCGAAGCGATGATGCGGCCGTGAGTAGGCGTCATGCGAAAGCGGGCGCCACCAGCACTTCGCAACGCACCGAGTTCGCGAGGAAGCAGTCGTGATGCGCGCGCTCATGTAGAGCGGCAATCTCGTCTGCACTCGGCTGACGCTCGCCGCTCCACTGGATCTGAGGATTGAGCACGACCTTGAGCATGGCAGTCTGGCCCTGTTCGTTGCGCCCCATTGTGCCGACGGCGTTATCCGCGTACTGATCAATGACAAAGCCCTTCTGCGCGGCGTACGACAGGAAGAACAGCATGTGGCATGACGACAGCGAGGCGATGAAGGCTTCTTCCGGATCGACCGCAGCGGCGACCGAATACGGCAGGGGCACGACCAGCGGCGAACTGGAAGCGGGAACGTCCACGCCACCATCGAAGCGCCATTGATGGCCGCGCGAGTAACGCTGGTCGGTAAACTTCTCCGTCGCGCTGCGCTGCCAGTGAATCCCGGCGCGATACTCGTGGGCGTCCTTCATGCGGCCTGCTCCGCGTCCATGTTTGTGAAGTACGACTCCACCGCCGTGCGCTGCGCGCCTACGTCGGTCACGCGATTGATCGACTGCCAGAACGCCTCGGCATTGTCGTGGCCCTGGCAGTACCACTGGATGTGCTTGCGCGCGACGCGCACGCCGCGGCCTTCGCCATAGAACGCGTACAGCGCATCGAGATGCTCGAGCATCCAGCGCCGGATTTCGAAGCGCGTCGGCGACGGCAGTGTTTCTCCAGTCGCCAGAAAGTGAGCGATCTCGCGCAGCACCCACGGCCGGCCTTGCGCCGCACGGCCAACCATCACCGCATCGGCCCCGGTCGCGCGCAGCACGGCAAGCGCCTTCTGTGGCGTGTCGACATCGCCATTGGCGATCACCGGAATGCGGATCGCCTGCTTGATCTGCGCGATGGTCTCGTACTCCGCCGCGCCGCCATATTGCTCTTCGCGCGTGCGGCCGTGCACGGCGAGTGCCTGGATGCCGCTGTCTTCGGCGATGTGTGCGATCTGCACGCCGTTGCGCTGCTTGCGCGCGAAGCCGGTGCGGATCTTCAGCGTCACCGGCACATCCACCGACTTCACGACTGCAGCGCAAATGCGCGCCACCAAAGCCTCGTCGCGCAGCAATGCCGACCCGGCATCGACCCGGCAGACCTTCTTCGCCGGGCAGCCCATGTTGATGTCAATGATCTGCGCGCCGTGATCGACATTGAAGCGCGCCGCCTCGGCCATCTGCTGTGGGTCATAGCCGGCAATCTGCACCGATACCGGACCGAGCTCGCCGGAATGATCGCGACGCAGGCGTGATTTCTCGGTGCCCCACAGCGTGGCGTCCGAAGTCGTCATCTCCGACACCGCCAGGCCTGCGCCCAGGCGCCGGCACAGCTGCCGGAACGGGCGGTCGGTGACCCCCGCCATCGGGGCCAGCACCAGCGGGGGGTCGATGACGTAAGGACCGATCTTCATCCCATCATTGTCGCTCATCGGTTTACGGCATATCTAAAGGCGCGCCCCGGTGCTAGATTCTTCCCAGGGTGTT
>JALYJV010000371.1 GCA_030775105.1 Pseudomonadota bacterium
CGCAGGCCTTGCGGTCGCGACGAGCGTACTGGCGATGGCTTTGTCGGCCGTCGATGTCCGCTATCAGGTCAAGCGCCAGGAAAAGAAACGTCAGCAGGATCTGGAAGATCGCGCACGCATTCTTGCGCTGTACGACGAGCAAACGATGATGCGCAACCGCGCGTCGTTCCAGCAGGAAATCGTCGCCTGGATCCAGCGCTGCGAGCAGACCCAGCAGAGCTTTGACCTGTTTCACTGCGCGCTCAAGGTTGGCGGCGCAGCACATGACGAGCATGTGGAGCACGCGATGCGCGACATCGCCGAGCGTATCCGGCCGCATCTGCGCGACACCGATATCCTCGCCCGCTTCAGCCAGGCCGAGTTCATCGTGATGCGCATGCGTGTCCACGCCGCTGATCTGCCGTACCGCCTGCACGAACAGCTGCATGTGATCTGCAGTCAGCCGATCCAGTACAGCGATACGCTGCTGCTGCCGATGCCGCAGCTCGGCAGTGCGCAGTATCCCAACGATGGGCGTCACTCGCGCTCTCTGTTGCAGGTAGCGCAGAGCAAGGCGGCCGTGCTGGCGATACCGGTGCCGCTGCGGCGGGTGGCTTGAGGGACGCGTGCGGTTAAAGCACGCGTTGACGCGGTCGGTTTCGCCAAAACTGGATACCCGCCCGCGCGAAATGCCGAACGAAATTTCTGTTTCTATCGCAAAATGGAATCAGACCTTCTCGTAAGCGACGCTGCCACTGACGTTCATCTGCGCATCGATGCACAGATGCGGCAGGCCCAGTTCAGCCAGCCACTTCGGGCCATCGACCGCACCGAACAGCATCGCGCAGGTTGCCGCACTGCCGGCGATCAGGCACTGCTCGGCGAGCACGCTGGCGCCGGCAAGCCCTTGTGCGGGCCAGCCGGTCGCGGCATTCAGGATGTGGCCGTAGCGGATGCCGTCGCGCTCGAAGCCGCGTTCGTAATCACCGCTGGAAGCAATCGCGCCACCGCGCAGAGACAGCAACGCGATCGCACCTTCGGCGCGCGGATGCTGGATGCCGATCTGCCACGGCGCACCGTCTGGGTGCGGGCCGATCACGCGCAGGTCGCCGCCGAGATCGACGAGACCATGTCGGATGCCCATGCCGATCAGGATCGCGGCCACACGATCCGCCGCGTATTCCTTGCCGAAGCCGCCAAAGTCCAGCTCCATGCCGACGCGCGTCAATGCAATGTGCGGTCGTTGCCAATCCACCAGCGGCCAGCCGATTAGCGGCAGCAGTGCGTCGATTTCGGCTTGCGTCGGAACCCGTTTCGCCTTGAAGTCCCAGGCCCGGCGCAGGATGCCGGAGGTGATGTCGAAACGGCCGTCGCTCTGTTGGTGCAGGGTCGAGGCGTAGTCGAGCAGCGCCGCGGTTTCATCGTCCACCGCAACAAGCTCGCCGCTGCCGGCACGCACATTGATCTGCGAGACGATGCTGTCGTCGCGATAGCGCGAGTACTTGTGCTCGATACGCAGCAGTTCGGCTTCGCCGGTGGCTGCTGCCTGATCCAGCGCGGCCTCGCTGGCGGCATACAGGTGCAGCGCGCACGGGCCACCAAGAGCCCGAACGCGATGCACCCGCAACAGCGCCATCGTCAGAAGCGCTTGGTCAACCGCAGGTTTGCGCCGAGGTACTCGACCAGACCCGGATTCTCGACCTTGACCGACCCGATCGCGTAATCGCCGTCGGCCTGATACCACTCGAGGCCGCCGCCGACTTCCCATTCGGCGAGGGCCTTGCGCACATCCAGTCGCAACGAGATCGCGCCGTATGGCGACAGGCGATAGTCGCTCGACGCATAGCCGTCGTTGCGCACGTTGGCATAGAACGGCGCGTAGAACTCGGCCTGCGACTGGCTGTACCAGCGGATCGCCGGTGTCACGCGCCACGAGCTGTCGATGACCTGATTCCAGGCCAGTTCCAGCGTATGCGCTTCGATGTCCCAGTCGTCGGTGTAATAGCGGTAGTCCGCATGCAGCGCCGCACCGAGCTTGCCGATGTAGTGGCGCAGACGTGTCGAGATCGCGATCTGGCTGCGAGTGCCCGGGCGGCTGTCGGCGACGGTGCCGGCCTGCTCGACGATCCACGCCAGCTTGTACGGATCGTTGAGGAAGCCGTCATGCAGGCCGTAGCTCAGGGTCGTCTGCAGCACGGTCTGCGCGTCGATGATCCAGGTCGCACCGCCGTACAGCGACAGCGAATCCTTGTCGGCCTCGTCGATCACATTCAGGCTGCTCGCACCGACCGTCGGATCGAGCTGGTCGTAGGAATAGCCGATGCCGCCGCTGAGCGTGTAGTTCGCTTCCTGCGGCGTGTACTCGGTTTCGATACCGCCGTTGATCGCTTCGTAGTCGT
Source organism: Pseudomonadota bacterium (assembly GCA_030775105.1). Lineage (GTDB taxonomy): Bacteria > Pseudomonadota > Gammaproteobacteria > Nevskiales > Nevskiaceae > Solimonas. The sequence goes on from JALYJV010000371.1 coordinate 2,379, forward strand.
CTTCGTTGGAATAGCCCAGCGCAAGATCCCAGGCTAGACCGGCGAACTCGACGCCGAGCGAGCCCTGGATATCCGCACGGGTTTCCTCGATGCTCGCCCGGCTCATCACCTGCACGGCTCGGCCCTGCGCATCGGGCTGCACGAACCAGGGCGAGGCACCGCTCATCGATTCGATCGTTGCGTTGACCGTCAGTGCCTGCGCGCCGATCGGCGTGGCCAGGCGGAACAGCAACGAGTCGATGCTGTAGCGCTCGGAGCTTTCGCCGCTCGCACTGTTACCGGCCGACAGGTCTGTCTCGGCGTAGTGCGAATACAGCAGGTCGGCCTGCATCTCCGCTTGCGCCATGCCCGGCAGCGCAAGCGCAGCAGCAGTCAGGGCCGACAAGGATGGTTTGGTCACGCTCATGCAGATACTCCCCCGGTCACGATCAGGCGCTGAAATACAGCGCCTCCTAATTGCAGCCGCAGCCACCGCCACCCAGTCCAGCGCCGCCGCTGGCAGCTTCCTTGCTGAACTCGGTATGGCGTCGATAGCTCGACAGCACCGGATCCGGCTCGAAGGCCATTTCGGCGCGGGCGAGATCGCCGCGTTGCCAGGGCTGCACGGTGGCGCAGGCGCTGCCTGCGACGGCCACGGTCAACACGAGGAAGCGACTCAACATTCTGATCATTGTGTTCTCCCCAACTCAGCTTCAATCGCGGCAACCAGCTTCGGCAGATCCTTGGCCTGGTACCCGGTCTTGATGAAACGGACGACCCCTGTGCGGTCGAGTAGATACCCGGACGGCATGCCACGCAAGCCAAAGGTTTCCGGCCAGACCCCGGCCGGATCGAAGACCACCGGATAGCTGACCGGAATGCGTTTGAGCATCTTCAGCGCCGCGGCGCGCTCGGTGTCGACATTGACGGCGACGACCGTCAAACCCTTGTCGGCATGCTTGCGGTACAGCGCATCGAGTGCCGGCAGTGCCTCGGCGCAAGGCGCGCACCAGGATGCAAAGAAGTCGACGTAGACGACGCGGCCCTTCAGTGAATCCAGCGCGAACGGCGTGCCGTCCTGTTGCGGCGCCGACAGTGCCGGTGCGGCATCGCCGACATCGAGTCCCTTGTTCGCTGCGTCGGCGTGCGCGGGCAAGGCGCTGCCCAGTGCCAACAGCGCCGCGCACACGAGCTTCGATACCGGATGACGGATCATGCTCCAGCTTAATCCGCCGGCACGGGACTGCGTACTCGGCTTTGCTGAGCGCAGCACGCCCAAGGCGCGCGCGCTGCAAACCGCAGCAAAGCTCGGATTCTGCGGGCCGCGCATCACAGGGTTTTCAGGTACTCGATCAGCGCATGCCGCTCCGCATCGGTGAGTACCCTGGTCCATTCATGGCCCTTGTTCTTCTTCGAGTACAGATTGGTATTGAAGATCATGCGATCCGAAAGGCCGGCGACGCCGACCGGCGGCGGCACCAGCCAGGTCGGCCACAGCAGGCCACCGAGCAGGGTGTCGGTCAGCCACAGCGCGGTCTCGGGCGCATCGATCTGTGGCTGGCAGGTGTAGTACGGAATGCCGGCAGCGCCGGCGCCGCATTGCACCGACTGGTACTGCCAGCCGAGCTTGTCGTGGTCGTAAGCGCTCAGGCGCGTTTCGAACTGGTTGAAGTGCACCGGCGTCTGGCTGCTGACGCGGCGCCACATCGTCGGCCGGTCATCGGGCTTGAGCACGCTCCAGACATCCGGCACCGAGCCGTTGTGGAAATACGGGCCGCTCGCCCACACGCCATGCAACGGCGGCGTCACATAGCCGACGGTCTTTTCCTCGAATCCGCAGGCGCCCTTGATGCGACCGGCGAACTCGCCGAGCGGAATGTTCGGCACCGGGTTGAGCACCGTACCCAGCACG
>JALYJV010000372.1 GCA_030775105.1 Pseudomonadota bacterium
CAGCGTGCCGAACAGTTTTTCGTGCGACTGGATGAACAGGGCGCCCGCAAGCGAGCGATGCGACTCACCTGGATTGGGCCCACGCTGAAGTGCGCGCTCCAGTTGTGCGATGCGCGGCTGATCGCCCTCGCTGCGCGCGCGCAACAGATCATGCACTTCTTCGGCGAGATCGCGCGGGCCGAGGCATAACAGCAGCACCGTCGCTGACAATGCCAGTGCAGAAATCGGGCCTTCAAGCTGATCCAGTCCCCACCACACGACGGCGGCTGGCACGGCAATCACCAGCACCGGCAAGGCCGGAGACCTCCACACGACTGCAGGAACAACAGCGCGCAATCCCTGCATCGCTGCAATGAACAGCACCGGACGCCCCCATCCCGGGAGCTGCCCGAGCAGGCGCTCCAGGCCGAGTGCCAGCAGAATTCCGATCAGCGTCATGGCGTCACTTTAACGTAGCCACCGGAACGCCCGCGCATATTCATCGACGAGCGGCCTGGACCGCGCGCCGAAACGCCTTCCAATCGAAGTGCGGACCCGGATCGGTCTTGCGCCCGGGCGCGATGTCACTGTGACCGACGACACGCTGCCCGGAGATCTTCGGGTAACGTGCCAGCAGCTGCGCCGTGATGCCCGCAAGGCGCGCGTACTGGCGCGCTGTGTAGGCCTTCTCGTCCGTACCTTCGAGCTCGATGCCGATCGAAAAGTCGTTGCAGCGACTGCGACCATCGAAGGTCGAGACCCCGGCATGCCAGGCACGCTCGGCAAAACTGACGTACTGCGTGGCAACGCCGGTACGGCGGATGCAGACGTGCGCAGAGACACGCAGTTCGGCGATGCTCGCAAAGTAAGGGTGCGCTGTCGGATCCAGCGTGTTGGTGAACAGAGCGTCTATCCACGGCCCGCCGAAACGGCCCGGCGGCAGGGAAATTCCGTGAATGACCAGCAGGCTGATATCGTCGGCATCCGGGCGCAGGTCACAATTGGGTGATATCACCCGGCGCGCACGATGCAGCCATCCTGCAGAATCGATGGCTGCTGAATCCGATTTCGCGGCGTTTCCGCGCAGAGTCCGTGCAGCAACGGAACCTTTGCCGGTATTGCGCGTCATCTTTGTCATTGCCGACTCAACCTCGTTTCAGCCCGATTCACTGTTGGAGAGACAGCATCATGAAGCACGGTCGCCCAGCCGTCATCGCCACGCTCGCTTTTGCGCTACCCCTCGCCGCCATGCAAAGCGCTGTTGCGGCCAAATCCGAGTTCCCGGACGTGCGCATCAGCTATGAACGCCATGTGCTGTCCAACGGACTGACCCTGCTGATCCACGAGGATCACAAGGCGCCGGTTGTCGCGGTGAACATCTGGTATCACGTCGGCAGCAAGGACGAGCGTCCGGGCCGCACCGGCTTTGCGCATCTGTTCGAGCATCTGATGTTCAACGGTTCGGAGAACTACAACGACGAGTTCTTCCGTCCACTGGAACCGGCCGGCGCGACCAAGATGAACGGCACGACCTGGTACGACCGCACCAACTACTTCCAGAACGTGCCGACCAGCGCGCTGGACCTGACGCTGTGGCTGGAATCCGACCGCATGGGCCATCTGCTCGGCGTGATCGACCAGAAGCGTCTGGACGAGCAACGTGAAGTCGTGCTTAACGAAAAGCGCCAGGGCGAGAACGAACCGTATGGCAAGGTTGACGATCTCATTGCCGCTTCTACCTATCCAGCCGGACATCCGTACTCGTGGACAACGATCGGCTCCAGCGAAGATCTCAACGCGGCCAAACTTGAAGACGTCAAATCCTGGTTTCAGGAACACTACGGCGCCGCCAATGCGGTGCTGGTCATCGCCGGCGACGTAAAGGCCGACGAGGTCAAGGCCAAGGTCGAGCATTACTTCGGCGATATCCCCGCCGGTCCGGTGCAGAAGCACGCTGGCACCTGGGTCGCAAAGATGAGTGGAGAAAAACGCGCGACGCTGCAGGATCGCGTGCCGCAGGCGCGCCTGTTCAAGGTCTGGAATGTGCCGGGCTTCTGCGATGCCGATGCCAACCTGCTCGGCATGGCGGCCGACGTCCTTGCCAGCGGCAAGAACAGCCGCCTCTACGAGCGCCTGGTCTATCGTGACCAGATCGCCACCGCGGTCGATGCCGGCATGGGTCCGTTCGAGATTGCATCGCAGTTCACGATCGACGCGATGGCCAAACCGGGCGGCGACATCGCCAAGGTTGAACAGGCGATTGATGAAGAGCTCGCACGTTTCCTGAAGGATGGCCCGACCTCGGCTGAAATGGAACGCGTACGGACCAAGGTGTTCGCCTCAGCAGTACGCGGTCTGGAACGCATCGATGGCTTCAACGGCAAGTCCTCGTCGCTGGCGCAGTACCAGGTCTATTGCGGCACACCGGACCGCTATACCGAAGAGCTCGATGAGATCCGTGACGCAACGCCCAGGCAGGTGCGCGACGTTGCGCGGCGCTGGCTGTCCGACGGCGTCTATGCGCTGACCGTCGAACCGTTCCCCGAATACACGCCGGCATCCGGCGGCGCGGATCGCAGCAAGCTGCCTGCGCTCGGCGAAGCGCCGCCACTCAAGCTGCCGCCGCTGCAGCGTGCAACGCTGTCCAATGGGCTCAAGCTGGTGCTCGCGGAAAGCCACGCGGCACCCGTGGTGCAAATGAGCCTGATTGCCGACGCGGGTTTTGCCGCCGACGCCAACATCAAGGCCGGAACCGCGAAGCTCGCGATGAACATGCTCGACGAGGGCGCCGGCAAGTACGACGCGCTCGCGCTGTCGGCACGTGCCGAAGAGCTCGGCGCGCAGATCGGTGCCGGCTCGACGCTCGACAGTTCTGCAGTCAGCCTCAACGCGCTCAAGGCCAAGCTCGCCGAAAGCCTCGATCTGTATGCCGACGTAGTGCTGCGGCCGACTTTCCCCGCCACCGAACTGGAACGCCTGCGCGCACTCCAGCTTGCCGCCATCGCCCAGGAAAAGGCCCAGCCCCTGGGCATTGCCTCGCGCCTGTTCCCACGGATGATCTATGGTGAAGGCCACGCTTACGCCAATCCGCGCAGCGGCAACGGTACCGAAGACAGTGTTGCCGCGATCAGCCTTGATGACCTCAAGGCTTACTACAGGACCTGGCTGCGTCCCGACAGCGCGACCCTGCTGATTGTCGGCGACACCACGCTCGCCGAAATCCGCCCGTTGCTCGAAGAGCGTCTCGGCAAATGGTCCGCACCTGCAGCACCGGTACCGACCAAGCAGCTTGCTCAAGTCGAACTGCCCGAAAGCGCGCGCATCTTCCTGATCAACAAGACCGGCGCAGAACAGACGCTGATTCTCGGCGCGCATCTGGCACCGCCGCTGTCTGATCCGGACGACCTCGCGATGAAGCTCGGCAACACCGCGCTCGGCGGCAACTTCGTCTCGCGCATGAACATGAACCTGCGTGAAGACAAGCACTGGAGCTACGGCGCATTCACCGTGCTCGCCGGCGCCAAGGCACAACGGCCGTTCTTCACCTACGCGCCGGTGCAGACCGACAAGACCGTCGAATCACTGCGCGAAATGCGTAAGGAACTCGACGGCGTGCTCGGCAAATCACCGCTCAAAGCCGATGAAGTCGACTTTGCGCGCGACAGCCTTGTGCGCTCGCTGCCTGGTGACAACGAAACCGCCGCCGAGATCGCCGGCTCGTACAGCACCGTGCTGATCAACGGCCTCGCCGACAGCTACTGGAACGACTACGTGCAGAAATCCGAAGCGCTGACGCCTGCAGTGGTCAACGCCGCGCTCAAGCGCCTGATCCATCCGGAAGCGATGACCTGGATCGTCGTCGGCGACCTCGCGAAGATCGAGCAGCCGATCCGCAATCTGAAGATGGCCGATGTCGCGGTGCTGGATACCGACGGCAAGGTTCTGCGCTAGGGCCCAACAAAAAAGCCGCTGCCAGTTCTGCTGGCAGCGGCTTTTTTCTATTCAGAAGGATTCAGATCATTCCATCTCGCCCAGCGGCCGTGTGAAGGTATAAGCCAGCGGCGCCACGACCAACTTGTTCGCCGGATCGCTCGGCATATCGCCGGACAGCACCGCGAACGGCAACTGCACAACGAAGAGACCAATGCCAAGCACGCTGGCCACCAGACCGAGCGGGCGCACGATCAGCAGGTCCACCGTCATCGCGGCCGCCGACGGCGCCTCATCGACGCTGTCGGTCTGCGCCAGTGCGCTCGACGCGACCAGCGAGAACGCCGCAGCGGCTGCAATCAGCTTCAGTCCATTCATGATATTCCCCGCCATTTTGCGTTCGTGGACAGCAGCTTAGGCAACGGTCCCAAGGCTGTCAATGAAGTTGGGCGCGGGCCTACAATGGAACATGGACACGCTCTATTCCGCATCCGATCCGATCGAGGCCGAAATCCTGCGCTCGTATCTGCAGTCGCACGGCATCGAAGTGGCCGTATTCGGCTCTCCGTTATGGGGCGCCCGCGGCGAATTGCCGTCCGACGCCTATCCGCGCCTGATCCTGCAGGATCAGCGTGACCTGGATCGGGCAAAAACCCTGCTCAAACAGTACGAACAGCGCCGCCATGCCCACGCCATCTGGCCCTGCGGCTGCGGCGAAAACTCACCGGTGACGTTCGAATCGTGCTGGGCTTGCGGGGCCGATCGGCCTTAGAAGAACCGTTCAGAAATGTTCCACGTCGCCCTTTATCAGCCCGAAATCCCCCCCAACACCGGCAACATCATCCGCCTGTGCGCCAACACTGGCGCGCACCTGCACCTGATCCATCCGCTGGGTTTTGACTTGAGCGACGCCAACCTGCGCCGCGCCGGCCTCGATTACCACGACATGGCGAATGTCACCGAACATCAGAGCTTTGAGGCTCTGCTCACCACCCTGCCCGACTCACGCATCCTCGCTTTCAGCACCCGCGGCCGCCAACGCTACGACACCGTGCAGTATCGGCCGGATGATCTGCTGCTGTTCGGCTGCGAAACCCGTGGGTTGCCTGACGAAGTGATCAGTGCACTGCCGGAATCACAACGCGTGTGCCTGCCGATGCAGCGCGGAAGCCGCAGCATCAATCTCTCGAACACCGTCGCAGTTACGGTATTTGAGGCGTGGAGACAATCAGGGTTTGCCGGCAATAGCTCGGCTTGAGAACCTGCTAACCCGCCTCAGCCTTAGCCGGCCGCGTCGCCAATGCACGCACCGCTTCAACCGCACTCATGCGTCCTTCGAGGACGGCAGTGACAGTAGTTGTGATGGGCATTTCGACGCCGTGCCTGGCAGCGAGGCGCAGTATTTCCGGTGCGGCGCGCACGCCTTCGACGACCTGGCGGATTTCGGTGCTGGCGTCAGCAACGGATTTGCCCTGGGCGAGCAGCAGACCAAGGCGGCGATTGCGTGATTGATTGTCGGTGCAGGTCAACACGAGATCGCCCATACCGGCGAGTCCCATCAGGGTTTCCGCGCGCGCTCCGAGGGCTTCGGCGAGACGCATGATTTCAGCAAGACCGCGGGTGATCAGCGCGGCGCGCGTATTGGCGCCGAGCTGCAGACCGTCGGCAATGCCAACGCTGATCGCCATGACGTTCTTTGCGGCACCCCCGATCTCTACGCCCGGCAGATCGTCGCTCCAGTACGCGCGGAAACCGCCGCCGTGCAGGCGCTGGACGATCTTCTCGGCGAAAGCCTGATTGGCGGAGGCGATCGTCACCGCCGTCGGCAGGCCGATGCCGAGTTCCTTTGCGAAGGTCGGCCCGGACAGCACCGCCATCGGATACGCACTCGACAGCACGCGATCGACGACTTCATGCACGAGCAGCCCGGTACCTGGCTGCAGACCTTTGCAGGCAACGACGAGGCCCTGCCCCGAACGCAGCAGCGGCGCGAGGGTCTCGAGCATGCCGGTCAACGCATGCGAGGGTGTCGCGATCAGCAGGTCTTCGGACGCCGCCACCAGCGCAGCCAGATCGGCGGTTGCGGTCAGCGCGACCGGAAAGCTGCACCCCGGCAGATACTGCTCGTTCTCGCGCGCGGCCTGCATCGCGTTGATGCGTTCGGCGTCGCGTCCCCACAGCAGCGTGGGCGCGCGCCGACCGAGATGGATCGCGAGTGCAGTGCCGAAGGAGCCGGCACCGATGACGCCGATTTCACAGTGCTGCAACGTGCCTTCGGCCGAGGTCGTCACGGTGCGCGAGCGCTAGTGCTTGGCTGCCGCAGCCTGCTGCTCACGCGTCTTGTTGACGTGATCGACGTAGAGCGCTTCGAAGTTGATCGGCTGCAGCAGCAACTGCGGGAAGCCGGCGCGCTGAACCAGATCAGCAATGGTTTCGCGCGCGAACGGAAAGATCAGGCCCGGGCAGTAGCCGGCGAGAATCGCCTGGCGGTCTTCGTTGGAAGTGAAGCCACGAACGACGAACAGACCCGCCTGGTGGGTTTCGGCAAGGAAGGCGACGTCGTCGCCAAGCTTGGCGGTCACAGTAACGGCGAGCACGACGTGGAATACATCGTTCTCCATGCCTTTGACTTCGGTGTTGACCTGCACGTCCATCTGCGGCTGCCACTGGCGCGAGAACACTTCCGGTGCGAGCGGCACCTCCAGCGAAGCGTCCTTGACGTAGATCTTCTGCAGCAGAACCTGGCGCTGCGGCGCCGTCGCAGACGCCGCGGCTGCGGCCTGGGGTTGGGTGTTGTCGTTGCTCATGGTGACTTGTTATTCGAAAGTGGATCGTTCAGAAGTGGGTCAAGATTCCCTGATGCGTTCAGGGCGTAGAGGTCATCGCAACCTCCGACGTGCACATCGCCGACGAAAATCTGCGGCACCGTGCAGCGGCCCGTGATGCGGACCATCTCTTCTCTGAGTTCGGGGTTCTTGTCGACCTCGATCTCGTCGTATTTCACGCCCTTGGATGAAAGCAGACGTTTGGCCATCGTGCAGAACGGGCAGTAGCCAGAGCTGTACAGGCGAACCGCTTTCATTTTGTCGTGACCGGCAGGTTGGCCGTGATCCAGGCGTTGAGGCCGCCGCGCAGCGGGTAGGCTTCGGTGAAGCCCTGCTTGCGCAGCTTTTCAACGGCGGTGACGGAGGTTCCGCCGAGTGCGCAATACACGAGCACCGGCTTGGCCTTGTCCTTGGCAAACTGGCCGATGTGTTCATCGAGCTTGGCCAGCGGCGCATTGCGCGCATTGAGCAGATGACCTTTCTTGAAATCGGCCATCGTGCGCACGTCGAGCACCAGCGGATCGCGATCATTGATCAGGCGGATCGCCTCAGGCACGGACAGGCGCTTGCCACCCGTGAGATTGCCGTGCAGTTCATTGGCGATCAGCAACACGATCACCACCCCGAGCGCAGCGAACAGACTGGGGTGTGCGCCGAAAAATGTAATCAGTTGGTCCATTACCTTGTGCGTCGGTCCCGTGTATGCGTGGTGCCTTGAGCGTTTCGAGTCGAATCCGTCATGCGGGAGATCACGATTTACCGAAGCCCGCAGGGCGAATTCCGGCTAGCATTATCGCATGAACCGTCTGAAGCTCCTCATCATCCTCCTGCTGGCTTGCGCGCCGC
>JALYJV010000373.1 GCA_030775105.1 Pseudomonadota bacterium
GCACGGTGGCGAGGTCGAGGTTCACACCGGTCCGGTACGGAATGTTGTAGAGCATCAGCGGCACAACGGTCGCCGATGCGATCGCCTCGAAGTGCGCCTTCAGCCCCGCCTGCGAGGGTCGCGTGTAGTACGGCGCCACCACCAGCAGTCCGGCAATCGGGCGTTGCTCGAACTGCTTCAGTAGCCGCAGCGCCTCGCGGGTATCGTTGCTGCCCAGTCCCATCACGACCGGGCAGCGGCCTGCAGCGGATTCGATGACGGTGTCGAGCAGCGACCGCTGTTCGTCCTCGCACAAGGTCGAGGCCTCGCCGGTCGTGCCACAGACGATCAGGCCGTGAACGCCGGCTGCGACGTAACGCTGGGTCAGTTGGCGAACGGCCGCGAGATCGACGTCGCCGTTGCGGAACGGGGTAATCAGCGGCAACCAGATTCCTTCAAAACAGTACATGCACTCTCTCCTGGGTTGATCACGATCAACGCCGGGAAAGAGCAAACAGGATGAAGGTCAGCACTCCCGCCCGGCGCATGGCCTCGCGGGAAACCCGATCAGGCCGATACGGGTTTGCGGGATTTTTTCGAGACGAAAACGACGCGCACGCCATTGGCGACCGTGGAGACGGCCGTCGGGCTGACGAGGTGAGCAGGAGTGCGCATGCGCGGCGATGATGCCAGAGGCGACGAGGTCACGGCAACGCGACTCAGTCCGCTGCGAAACCGGTCGCGTCACCGCGTGCTTCAACCGCACGCGTATCGCCTGCGCGGCTGATCGGCATGAACCACAGCAGCACCGCGGTGCCCATCATGCCCAACAGAGGTCCCCAGCTGACGACCCACTTGAGTGCCGATACCGCCTGCGGTGTCAGGTCTGCGCCAGATTTGCTTGCGTCGAAGCCCATCCAGCCGAGGAAGATCAGGCCGGCACCGGCCGCGACGGCGCCGGCGCCCTTGACGATCTGAGCCTTGAGCGACAGATACAGACCCGCACGCTCGACGCCGAACTTGTGCCTGCCATGGTCGATGATGTCGCCCATGATCACCGGCGCAGCGACCACAGCCGACAGCGAGAAGAATGTGGCCGTGCCGAACAGCACGCCCAGCAGGAGGACGCTCGGCTGTGGCGGCAGCAGACCCATGCTGCCGTAGAACATCCCTGCCACAGCCATTGCCCCGGCCCAGACCCGCTGCCGATCGAACTTTGTAATCAGCAGGCCCCACAGCGGTATGCCGAGCATGCTCAGCGGTACGGCCAGCGCGAACACGACATTCACCGAACTGGAAAGCCCCAGGTAATTCGTCAGGTACAGCAGCGATACACCCTGCGACATGCCGGTCATGAAGTAGTAGATCGAAAGACAGAACAGCAATCGCATCAAGGGGGCATTGCCGATCACTGACTTCCAGAGCAGCGCGAAGCTTTCCTTCGGAATGTCTGCAACCGGAACTGGCACTTGCACAGACTTGGTGTCTGGGACGCGTATCAATGTGTACAGCGTCAGGAACGGCAGGAGCAGCGTCACGATGACCGCAGTCAGTCCCAGCGTCTGCAGATTGATCTCGGCGCTGGCTAGCAAGCCCAGCGCCTTGCCCGCTGGTGCCACCGCATAGAACATCAGGCCACCTAACAGGCTTGCAACGGCGATCCAGGTGACGATGCGGGTGCGCTCATTGGGCTCAGGAGAGAACTCGATGCTCCACGAGCGGTATGGAATCTCGACCAGCGACCAGCCGATATTGGCGATCAGGAACCAGAACCCGTAATAGCCGACCGTAACCTGCGGCGGCGGACGGAACAGAAACCACAGACCGATCGCCGTCACGACCGTGCCCGCGGCGATCCACAGCTTGCGGCTGACACCGCGCTGCGCGCTGCGATCCGACAGAAATCCAATCAGCAGATCGCTGACCAGATCAAAGAGGCGCACTACGAGTACCGCGCTGCCCAACGCCACCAGCGTGATGCCGGATTCCTTGGCGTAGACGCCCTGCAGGATCGAGGCCGAAGGTGCCAGCATGAAAGCCTGGAGGATGCCCGGCAGCGCAAACACGAACAGCAGACCGCGCGACAGACTCACCATCGAATGGGTCGGCAGAGCGCTGGCAACGGGTGAATTCATCAGGGTTTGCCTGCTTGCGGTGTGGGTAGATCCGAGTCTGCAACTCGGGGCCAGCGGATGACATCCATGAAACTACCGGATATCGGTCACCCGGCTGCAAGCCTCCGGCCTCTGCACGCCGCTGCCGATCGGCACCAGCCAGATCAAAGCCGCGCTGATCAGGAAGCCAATCGCCGGTACCACGGTCGTGGCCGTAACTGGCATGTTCAAGGTGGGTGCTCCGCGCGCAGGCGTGCAAACGCGAGGATGTGTTCGGCGAGTTGCGCGGCATGCCCCGGATCGCTGACCAGATTGCCGTGATGTGCGCTGTCGACGACGACCTGACGGCTCAGCGGTCGCGGCGCGATCTGCGCGAGCGCATCGTGCAGCGGGCGGACCTTGGCAAAGTCCTCGGCCGTCATCCGTGCCGGTTTGAGGCCAGCCAGCACCGCCAGCGTTGGATGGCGCAATTGTGCGGCAATGCGCTCGACCTCGGCCTGGACGCCGGCAATCGCATTCGTTTCTGCGCTCATGTTCGGCACAAAGTCAGGTGCTGCGAAGCGCGCCACGGCGCGTCGGGCCTTGTCGTCGTATTTGCCGCTGAGGCGCAGGTACAGCGCACCCAGGCCAGAGCGCGCGAGCCAGTGGAATACCCACAGCAGGCGCATGACCTTGCGGATCTGCGTGGGCGGAATCGGGCTCGCGGTCGGCGTCGTATCGACCAGCACCAGGCCGGCAATATCCTGCGAATGCATCTGCGCGTAATGCCGCGCGTACAAACCGCCGAGCGAATACCCGACGAGGATGAACGGCTTGCGGATGCCCGCGTGCTCGATCAGCTGCGCCAGACGCGTGCTCACGGCGGGTGCGCCGCAGCCGAGCCCATCGGACGGGCTATCGCCCATGCCCGCACGGTCGTAGCTCAGCACGCGGCAGTGCGCAGCCACCAACGGCACGAGCGCGTTCCAGTCGTCTGCACTGCCGCCGCCGCCGTGGTCGAGGACGATATCCGGCAGATCGCCCGGAGTCCCGAAGACCCTGAAGTGCAGCCGCGTGCTTCCGAACACTGCGATCCGGTCCTCTCCAATGTTCGTGTTCATGCTCATTCGAAGTTCAGCGTCAGGTTGACCCGCAGCGTCCGCGACAAGGTGAACGCGAGCGGCCTCGGGATGATTGCTTCGTATAGCTCCGGAAATCAGAGATGACGCAAAGTCGCATCTGGGCCCGAGCTTGCGGCGCAGGCTCGCCGCCTACCATTCGTAAAACTACTGGTTTTCACCGGCAGGCGCGCGACGTGATTCGGGTTTCCGGCGGGTTTCCGGTGTTTTCATGGGTGCCCGGATCCACCGGGCGGACTACAGTGAATCAAGCCCCCCCATACGCGACCCGATGATCGCCACCACGTTCGACAGCATCTTCAATTCCGCCGGCGTCGAGGGCTATGTCCATGCTCGCGACCTGCGCAGCGGCCGTGAGATCGGTCACCAGGCCGATACGCCGGTCGTCACGGCCTCGGTATTCAAGGTACCGGTGCTGGTCGAGTTGTACCGTCAGGCCGATGCCGGCCTGATTGATCTGAGCGCGGCGGTCGAAGTGCCGGTTGCGGATCGTGCGCCCGGCC
>JALYJV010000374.1 GCA_030775105.1 Pseudomonadota bacterium
GTTGTCAGCGGCCGCCGGAGACAATCCGGTTCTGGAAGGCGCGCAGATCAAGTGCAATAGCTACCTGCACGACACTGCCGCATATCGCCAGTGCCGCGAAGAGACTTGGAAGCAGATGAGCATGATCTGCAACCAGCGGCGCGCAAGCCTCGATTCCGTGGGGCCTTCTGGGCGCGATCGCGCCGAACAACTGGCCGACAATTGGTGCGACGCCGAGCGCAAGTTCAGGCCGGACGGAAAATCCCGCCCCTGAGATCAGGAAGCTCCGACGTCGTTTGAACGGAGTTTCACGAGCGATATTTCGAGGGGACGCGATATCTGCGAGTCTGGCGGCGACTTCACGCATACCCGCTCGGCCATGTCCAGCATGGCAACGAACGTTTCGCGACTATGCTCGGCGTACAGCGGGCGGTCGCACAGCGATTCAACCTGCAGCAATTTGTAGTGGTAGAAATCAGAATCTGGGCGTTTGACCGGCATAGCGCTCCTGTCTCTGCTTGCGGGTCAGCCGAAACGCTTGCGTCGTGCGGCCAAGGCCGCTTGCACGCCCTCTTCGGCAACCTTGGCAAAGAACTTCACAAAGGTTTCGCTTTGGTGGAATACAGCATCGAGTTCGGCAGCCTGGTCGCCGGAGGCAAACAGGCCCATGTTTTCGTAGAAACGGCTGGTCGCCTGCTTGAGTATGGCGAGGTTATTCACTGGCGTTTTAGCGACATCTGCGGCCAGCGTGTTGACCGTTGATTCCAGTTGGTCCAACGGCACAACACGATTGATCAAGCCAAAACGTTCGGCTTCCGTGGCACTGAACAGGCGAGCGGTATACAGAAACTCGCGGGTCTTTTTCATGCCGATAAGCATGGGCCAAAGAAACACCGTTGGCGGTATGCCCAGATCGCGCCCGGCCGGATGGCCGAACTTGGCGGTCTCGGCGGCGACGACCAGATCACACATCGCAATCATTTCACCTCCGCCAGACAGACACAGTCCCTGCACCTGGGCAATGATGGGCTTGGGGAATTTCCACATCGTCCACCAGTACTCCAGGATGACTTTGATGTCTTCCCGATCACGATCGAGATTCAGCTTACCGCTCAGCGCGATCGGGTTTTGAGAAAGTATCCAGTCGCTGCCGTCAAGATCGTAGCCGGTGGTGAAAGCTTTTCCCGTGGCCTTGAGGACCACCACCGAGACGCCGTCATCGAATTTCACCGAATCCAGCGCGGCCTTCAGATCAACCAGAAAACTGGCTGTCATGGCGTTCATCTTCTCTTCACGATTGAAGGTGATGGTGAAGATGTTGTCGCTTTGCTCGGTCAGCAGGTTCGGTTCAGCCATGGCGTTTTGCGGCTCAAGCATATTGGTGGTGATCCAGAAAGGTAACCGCCACCAAGCGCGACAGCACCACGCATCCGGACTATGGATCTCACGATGTCCGAGACTCGTTCTTGACTTGGGTTGCCCCGCGGAACGAACTCCAATCTATCCGAATAGCAGGTCGAGCCGCCTGCCGCATCGTGGCACTTAGCGACCTTCACTGCCTCCAATAAAGGCATGCTGTCGGCGCCCTGCTCTACCGGCAGCTATCAGCCGAGGCTTTGCGAAAACGCCTACCGATCTTGGCGATTCGTGAGAATCGCTCGCGTGGATGCGATGAATCGTCCGCCGAGCCAGAGCCCGAGGCGACTGACCGAAACTGTCACGTTCCCGCCCTTCCCTACCTGCGATAACGGCATGTCGTCGTCACCCTTCGGCGTGCGACCATGCAACCTCAGCGGCGACGTGTCGCAACCGGCGCATTCGCCGGCAGGTCCAGCGTGTCCCAGTACGGCGGATCGCCGATGGTCTCGACCAGAAAATCGACGAAGGCGCGCAGCTTCGGCGAGCCGTAACGGTTCGGCAGGTAGGCGGCGTAGAGCGTCGATTCGTTGAATCCGCGCCAGTCCGGCAGCGGCGCGATCAGGCGGCCGTCGCGCAGGTACTTGCCGACGGCGAAAGTCGGCAGCAATGCGACGCCGACGCCTGCGAGCGCGTTGTATCGCAGCGCATCGACATTGTTGATTGAGAGGCTGCCGTTGATGCTCACCCCAAGCTGTTCGTCGCCACGTGCGAATTGCCAGCGATGGTCGGCAGTGCCCAGCGGAACGCCAAGGCAGTTGTGCTGCGCCAGATCGGCCGGCGTCTGCGGCAGGCCGCGACGCGCGAAATAGTCCGGCGAGCCAACGACGACGAAGCGCACCTCGGCAATGCGTCGCGCGACCAGATTCGGCTGTGGCGCGCCGGTGATGCGCAGTGCCAGGTCGAAGCCTTCCTCGGCCAGGTCGATCATGCGGTCACTGGTGATGATCTCCAGCTCGATTTTCGGGTAGCGCTCGAAGAACGCCGGCAGCATCGGCGCAATGACCCAGCCGGCGAAGGAGTTGATAGAGGTGACGCGCAGGCGCCCGCCCGGCTCTGCCTGCAGGCTCGCGACTGCGGCGCGCGACTGCTCCAGTTCCTCGACGATGCGCGCACAGTGTTCGAAGTACGCACGTCCGGCCTCGGTCAGCGAGAGCTTGCGCGTCGAGCGCTGCAACAGCCGCGCGCCAAGCGCCCGTTCGAGCTTGGCGACGTGCTTGCTCGCCACCGATGACGCGATGCCGAGCCGGTCAGCCGCCGCAGCAAAGCTGCCGAGCTGCACGACGCGGGCGAATGTCAGCACGTGATTCAGATCGTCCATGACAGTCCCCTATTCATTCCACATTGGAACTAAACAATTGCCGATTCCCCAGCTTATCAGCAGATAAGGCAGGAATAAGCTGGCTACGTCCCTGACATTGGAGTCAAGCCATGACCCAGATCCTTCACACCAGCTTCACTGCGGCAGTCCTGAGCGCCGCCGTTCTGTTCGCGTCCAGCCCCAGCTTCGCCTACGGCGATGCCGTGCCGATGAGTGTCATTGGCATCGAAGCGATGGCGCCCGTGACCAGCCTCAATGCGACGTCGACCGAGATCACCCCCGTTGAATCGCAGGCGCAAACACCCGCAGTTCTGCCGGCCTCAAGGCTGAGCCGCTGGATTGCCGCGCTGCGCCAGCTCCTCGACGGCGCGATCGAAGTCGCGCTGCGCTGAAACCCCTCATCGGAGCCTTTCATGAACCTGCTGAATTCCCTGCGTCGCTTCAACGCCGTCACCGGGCAGATTGCGCCGGCGGTCAGCGCGCGCGTCTCGCGACGTGTGCTGATGCGCCCTCGCGCTCATGCACCGAAAGCCTGGGAGGCCGACGCACTCGCCCGCGCCCAGCGCGTCAGCTTCCGTTTCGGCCTGTCGGCGCTGCGCTGGGGCGAGCGCGATGCACCGGTCGTGCTGATGCTGCACGGATGGGAAGGCCGGCCGACGCAGTTCGCGCATTTCATCGAGCCCTTGTTGCGCGCCGGCCGGCAGGTCGTCGCGCTCGACGCACCGGGTCACGGTGGGTCTGCGGGCGACGAGTCGAACGCGATCCTGTTCACGCATGCCCTGCTCGAAGCCGCGGTCGAAATCCCGAATCTCGAAGCGGTGGTCGGTCACTCGATGGGCGCCGGCGCGATTGCTTATGCGCTCAGCCTCGGCCTGTCGCCGCAGCGTGCGGTGTTGCTCGGCGGGCCGTCCAGCCTGCGCAGCGTGCTCGAACAGTACGCCGATGGCGTCAACCTGCAACCGCGCGCGCGGACACGTTTCTTCGACCTCGTCGCCCGCCACACCGGCGTGCACCCGGACGAGGTCGACATCCGGCGCCTCGCCCGCGACTACCAGATCCCCGCGCTGATCGTGCACGACCGCGACGACGCGCTGGTGCCGTTCGAGCACGGTGAACGCATGGCCTCCGCATGGTCCGGCTCCGAACTCATGGCAACCGAAGGGCTCGGCCACTGGCGCATCCTCTCTGATTCGCACGTCATCGCACGAGCGACGCACTTTCTCGTCGGTTCGGAACCGCTGCGCCGGGTGGCCTGAGCCGACCCGTCACCCGCGGCTGTCGCCTGGCAGCCGCCGGGTGTTGCCGCAAGCTGATGAAGTCAGCCGTCTTCTCGAATAGCATCCTTCCTGGACTCACGAAGATGCAAGATCATTTCAATGTGGTGATACCAATACCGTCATTGGAACAACAGGAACGACGACGCTTGAGGGATGGTCGGCGTCTGTGAGAATGGTCATGACGCCGGCAAGCTGGTCTGCGAGATCGCTGAGCGGTGGCAGTCCGTGCGGAAAATCGCTGCTGCCCACGGTGATACGCAAGCGGTGTCCGGCTTTGATGACGAAGCTCGACGGGAATATCTCGATCGAGAGCATCACCGGTGCGTCGACTCCCGGTGCAGCCAGCGATTCACGCGTGAACGGATGCCAGGGCTGAATCATCTGGCCGTCGAGAAACCTTGAGCGCGAAGCATCGACTGCGCGCAGCGAAGCAGTGAGAATGCCGTTGCTGATCTCGCGTGACTGACCGTCAGGTGCGACATCGGTCACGCGCACGACGGCACCGAAGTCCCGTGCTGTCGACGACAGCCAGACATCTGCCTGTATCGGGCCGTTGATGGCGTAGTCGGCTTCTAGCGGTGCCGTCGAGTAAGCCAGCTCCATGCCCAGCGACTCGTTGAGGCGATTGTCGTCGACGCAAGGCAGCGGCAGCAGTCCGACCGCGCCGGCAGTCCACTGCGCAGTGCTGGCGGAACAGATGCCGTTGATTGGCAGTTGCAGGATCGTGTTCGAGCGCTCACCAACCTGCGGGAGTTCGCGGGTAAGGCTGCGATCCCCGCGCAGATACCAGCGTTCCGCGCGCGCGGCGGGATGCGGCCAAGTGGGAGCAATGGTGTAGCGCTCCTCCCCGTAGTAGTACTGCGTGACGCTGGGCTGCCGTTCGGCTCCGTTGGCAATGCCCTTCACATAGCGGTCGAACCACTGCAGGGCCACGTGATCAATGTCCGGCACACCATCGCGCGGCAAGCCGCTGCCGTTGGCCTGAAGATGCGTCCATGGGCCGATGATCATCTTGGTGGTGGTGTGGTCCGCGAGGCTCTCATACAGCAGCGGAACGCCACGCTGGAAAAGATCATTGAGGCCGCCGATCAGAAATGTCGGAATGCGGATGCGATCGGCCACTTCAATCGGTGAGCCGGTTCTCCAGAACGAGCCGTCATAGTTGCCGTCGCCGCCAACGGCAGTTTCGATCAGCGTAGGAACCTGAAACTCGGTGGTTCTCAGCACGTGCTGAAGAATGACGTTCAAGGAATCCGGACTGGGTTCCGTGGGCAGCATGCCCAGTACGGTCACCAGGCTGATCCATGAAGGGATGAAGGCCACGTTGGCCTGGCCGCCCATGAAACGGACATCGCGGTACGTATCTGCCGCAGGCACGAGTGCGAAGACCGCCTTGTGCGCCGGATGCTGATGCGCTGCGGTTAGCAACTGCGTGATGCCCATGAACGAACCGCCCCAAGTGCCGACCCGGCCGTCACTCCAGGGCTGCGTGGCGATCCAGTCCATGACTTCCACGTAGTCCTGCTGTTCGGTTTCGCCGAACACGTCCCACTGTCCGCCGGACGCGCCGGTGCCGCGCACGTCGACGCTGACATGCGCGTAGCCACGCTGTATGAAGTAGTTGTTGGAAGCCGGAAAGATCGGCAGGCTCTTGTTGTAGCCGGTCTGGGTGAGAATCACCGGCACAGGCTGCACCGGATTGCCCTGCGCATCGGCGGGCAGCCGTACCGTTGCGGATAGCTCAACGCCATCTCGAAGAACGATGCGTTGCTCAGGCAACTTCGCTATGTTCGAGTACTGCTCCGGGATGTCGTAGTCAGCCCATTTCGCCTCACTGTTCGCCGACGGAGTTTGCGGCGTTTCAGAGGAGCCGCTGCAGGCACATAGAAGAGTGGCAGCAAGCAAGGCCGTCGCAATTGCTCTGTCACTCATCAGGATGCTCCCGGATTGTTCTGGCTGGCTCGCGAGCTGGAAGGAAATTCAGATCATCGCACCAAGCCATGCGGACGGACGACTCCAAGGTCGGTATGTGTGATGACTCCCGGCTTTGCTTCGCAGAGCGCTGGCAATGCCGTGGCACCGAGCAGGCCTGTCCAGGGCAGTCCAAGGAAAGGGCGCACGCCGTCGCTATCCGGCCGCGACATGAGCCTCACTTCAAGCGGTGGATCTCCTTCGATCACGACCTGATACCGGCTGTCGATATCCCATCTCGGGTCAACGTGTTCACCCATCGTCCAATAGAAGTGATAGGTGATCAGCGGCTTGCCTTCCACCCACGCGGTCCACTCGTAGTGCTGACCGGCGACCGTGCCTTTGCGAACCGTGCCGCTGATCGGCAAGCCGATGCCGAGGCTGTAAGGGATGTCCTGCGTAGCCTTGGCTACCTCCAGTTTCGTCGTGACCTTCTCAATCTTCTTGCCCAGGCCCTCGGCCACCAGCGCCATCGACTGGGCAAATGCGTAAGGCGCTTCCGGCGAGCGACTGGGCTTTGCGAGCAGGGCCTCCGGATCGCGGCCGAAGCCCATCATCTCCGTGTAGACCATCGGGTTGCGGAGCTTGTCGATGAATTCGTAGATCTGGATGTGGTCGACCCGGTTCATCAAGCGCGTCAGCGTCAGCGGCAGGATGTCGCCGGAAAAACCCGGATGGATGCCGCAGCCGTGATACGAAGAATTGCCCTCGCGACAGGCCGCTTCGATCTTCGCGAAGTGCTCGGGGTAATGCTGTGGTGAAAACGGTCCGGCGACGGACGCCACGTTCTTGCCGGAACGCAGCAGGCGGCAGATCGTGTCGACATTCGTCACGATCGGGGCGAACAGTACGCAGTCCGCCTCCAGGGCGATGATCTTCTCGACATCGTTAGTTGCGAGCACGCCAGTCTTCGGCAGGCCGACGATATCGCCGGCATCGAGGTCGACTTTCTCCGGCTTGGTCACCAGCACGCCGACCAGTTCGAACACCGGATTCTCGATGAAGTGACGCAGCGCCGTCTTGCCGACCACGCCGGTGGCCCACTGGATGACGCGATAAGTCTTGTTGGACATGAAAGCTTTACTCCAAGGGTCAGGTTGCGCGTTCAGATCACCGACCGCACCTGGCCGCCGTCGACCCGGTAGTTCGAGCCGGTGACATAGCCCAGGCTCGGGCTGGCAAGCATGCAGGCCACCATGGCGACTTCTTCCGGTTGTCCCAGCCGGCCCGCCGGTGGCAGCTGGAAGATCTTCTCTTCCGCCATGCGCTGCGTGACCTGCTCGAGCGGCATCTGCGGATCGCCATAGCGCGCGCGGCCGAAGCGCAGCAGACCGTCGACCATGAACACACCGGGTGTCACGGTGTTGACGGTGACACCGGCGCTCTTGAGCGAGCCGGCCAGA
>JALYJV010000375.1 GCA_030775105.1 Pseudomonadota bacterium
GATTGTTGGTGCCCCTGCCTTGGTTCAGCGTCTCATCGAACGGACCAGTCGAGACCTCGCCCAGGCGCAGGCTTTAGCGGGTGACTACAGCGCAGATCAGCGGGTCGCTTCATTCCTCCTGGCGATGCGCGCCCGCCTTGGGGGTACCGCAAACGTTCGCCTGCCAATGACCCGCCGCGACATTGCAAACTACCTCCGGCTGGCAACAGAGACGGTGTGTCGCGTGCTGACCCGTTTCGAGAACAAGCAATGGCTTTCGAGTGAAGACAAGGTTGTTCGGCTACTGCAGCCAGCCGCGCTGACCTTGCTTGCCTCTCCGGTTGGCTTGCGCACAGAGCGGTCAGATCTTGCGCTGGCTGCGTAATGTCTCAGGCTGCGGCAACGGGGTCGACGCCAGGCGCTGGCCGGATGGCGGCCTATCCGGGCAGCTTGGGCGAACTCTGCAATTCCTTCGATGCATCGCCGCACTACGACCCGGATCTGAACAGTAACGCTGAGGCGCTCATCGTCAGTTGGCCTTTGGTTCGCAGGTGTCTCGACTGACGTCGCTTCAGCTAGATGCCGCACGATCTGCGTAGAACGGATGGACGGACCAATGGAACCCCATAAGCCCTGCGAACAACCTGCTGCGCCGACGCTGCCGCCCATCGTTTCCTTACAGGGCGCGGCGATGAATCAGGCCGCGAACGCCATGTTCATTGCCGATCGAATGGGGCGAATCTGCTGGATCAATCGGGCATTCAGCGAACTGTATGGCTACGGGTCCGGCGACATTTGCGGGCAAACACCACGCAAGCTGAAATCCGGACGACAGACGTCAGAGTTCTACGGTGAGCTGTGGCGTGCAATCTCGTCCGGAGAAGTCTGGCGTGGCCAGCTCAACAATCGGAAGAGCAACGGTGAAGTGATCGATGTCGAGCAGACCATCACGCCGCTGCGTCGAGACGACGGTAAAGTAACGCATTACCTGGCGGTCTATGAGGATATTACTCATCGCCTGCGCTCGGAACGGACCATGGCCAGGCTCGTCATGTTCGACTCGCTGACCGGCCTCCCTAATCGCAGCAACTTCCGACAGCGTTTGACAGAAGCATTGGCACGCGCGCAGCGCAAGGGCAAGCCGGTTGCCGTCATGATGCTGGATCTCGATCACTTCAAGTCCATCAACGACACCATCGGACACGCTGGTGGCGATGAATTGCTTGTGCAACTGGCCGCGAGAATGCAGTCCATCGTGCGCACATCGGACACCGTTGCCCGCTTGTCCGGGGATGAGTTCGCGATCATCGCGGAGGATCTCGATCGTCCGGAGCAGACACTGGAAAGCGCTCAACGCCTTCTGGACGTTGTCCGGGAGCCCGTTGATATTCAAGGTCACTCGGTACGCGTCGGGGCGAGCATCGGCATCGCGCTATCGGGTGTCGCCGGTGATGGTCCGGAGCAGCTGCTTCATAACGCCGATCTGGCGATGTATCAGGCAAAGTCGAGCGGTCGTGGCCGCGCGCAGTTCTTCGATGCAGGCATGAATGCCGCCGCCAGGTATCGCTACGAGATCGAAAGAGCACTTCGGTCGGCGCTGCGCGATGATGTCCTGAACATGGTCTACCAACCGCAGGTCAGCATGGAGAGCGGTCGAATCGTCGGCGCTGAAGCATTGGCGCGCTGGAACGACGCAGAGCACGGACCTGTTCCGCCCGAAGAGTTTGTTCAGCTGGCTGAACAGACCGGACTGATCTTCGCGCTCAACGACTGGGTTCTGCGACAGGTGATCAAGGATCTGGCCTTGATGCAAAAGCGCTGTAGCTCGCCCGTACCGGTGGCGATCAACCTGTCAGCAGGTCATTTCGACAATCTTGCGCTCGCACCGAACATTCGCGCGTTACTTGATGAGTTTGAGGTGCCACCAGACATCGTCCGTATTGAGATCACCGAGACGGTCATGCTTCGATCAAGCACAACTGTCAACGCCAACCTTCGCAGCCTGGCTGGCATGGGGCTTTCGATAGGGATTGACGATTTCGGCACCGGCTACTCATCGTTGCCGTCGCTGCGCGATTTTCCGATCGACTACATCAAGCTGGACCGATCCTACGTCAGTGGCATCGATCGTTCCGCAAAGGACAAGCTGATACTCAACGCAATCATCAGCCTTGCCAGAGCAATGGGGTTGGAGGTGATCGCGGAAGGGGTGGAGACTGCAGAGCAGACGGATTTTCTGATCGCTGCGCAGTGCCTGTTGGGCCAGGGCTACCGCTTCAGTCCGGGTGTACCGTTACCGGAGTTTCTTTCGATGCTTGAGGTGGGTTCCATTGCCGCACATGCCGTAGCGCCTTCAGACCTCGTGCGCAATGGCCCGGCAATGCCTGCCCGCCACCCGGTGTTGCGCTGATTCGACTGTACGAGTCGTTCGACCAATAGGTCCGGTTAACAGGCCCTAAGGCACCGGGTAGCCCACGTTGACGGTTCAGTGGCAGGCAAGCAACCGCCGGGCCGCTCCGTCAGCGATGACGTCCGGCGCTCATCAAATCAATCTGGCATTCCTGAGAAGATGCGCAGACGTGCTGCTCTTATCCGCATGTCGCCGGCGAATGGCGTCCAGATCCAGGTTCTTCCCGAGCTCCAGCGTGAAGTCTTCGGATTTGATGAACAGGAGCTTGCACGGCTGAGCAGAAGCAAGCTTTTCTGCGGTGCTTCCGAGCACGAACCGGTCAAGGCCTGAGCGATAGCTGAAACCCAGGACCATCAGGTCCGCACTGATGCGCTTCGCCAGTATGGGCAGCCTGCTTTCAGGCGTGCCAGTCAGCTTGTGTCGGCGTTCTACCGGTACATTCTGTGTGTCGGCAAATCGGTCAAATGCACGTTCGTCCGCAGTGCGAAGCGAGTTGTAGTCGCTATGGAGGTGCATTCTGCCGATGATGCTGTTGCGGGTGAACGGAAATGCGTGTGCCAGATGCAGTTCTGCATCGCAGGCGTAGGCCGCTCGAAGCGCCATCATGACGATATGACGGTTCATCGACGCAACGTTCTCGATCTCCAGCGCAGTGTCGACCGCAACGATGATGCGTTTGGGCACTGCGGCAGAGTCCTTCGGGACTAGCAGCAACGGTGCCGGGCAGTACCGCATCAGCTGACGATCGTCTTTCTGCGAAGAGTCGGCGATCACCAGATCCGGGGAGATCTCAAGGCATTTTGCGATGAGACCATCGTAACGCCGCGGCGCCCAGATCATTTCGCAGGTGACATCGACACCATCCTGGGACAGCGTTTCAGCTTCGTGGGCCAGCCATTCGTTGCGTTCCTGCTCGAACTGGCTTCGGGCCAGGTGCATGACCTTCGGGTGTACAAGATCAGCGGTGCGCTCAATCAAGGGATCATGATCGATGATGCACAGATGCAATCTCGCACCACTCTTGCGGGCCATGTCGCGGCCAAACCGCAGTGCGGCGGTTCGGCGCATTCCGGAGTCGGCAATCAAGAGGTCCGTTTCAATCTTGTTCACAGTGTGAACCTCCAAACCTGTTCAGATTCAAGTATCGGGTGACGACACCGAGTTGCCATTGATCTGCGTCAACAGGAGGCGGAACGTCGTGCGCGCGATGCCGGGCGCCGCTCGATCGATTGGTCGGCGAACAGTCGCAGATCCTTGATCGTCCGCCCATCGTCCGGGAACCGGGCAATGGCGGTGACGATGTCTCTGCAGAACTCTTCGCCAAGCATGGGCAATGGCTCCTTCAGTGCAGAGATCACATCGCTCACTTGTGACCGGAGGCGATCCGACGCACTCCCTGTTGCAAACAGCAGATAGTCCCCAGGTCGCACGGAACAGATCATCACGGAAGGATCCAGCGTGGACCTGATCTGCTCTCCCAGGATGGCTTGCACTTCGGTTGCCATGTCGTCTGTCATTTTTTCGAAGCCGTCCCGCACTGAGCCGATCGAGATCAACGCCAACAGGGCGGTCTGCTCGGCCTGTGCTGCTGCCCACAACGCGTCTTTCCCGGATACGTCAAACGCCGTTCGGGTCAGCAGCCCCGAGATGGGGTCAATGTTTGTGGCGAGCTCCAAGGCCTCGCGGCGAGTCACCTCGCGGCTGATATCGGATTGGATAGAGAGGTAATGAGTAGTTCTGCCCTGTGCCTTGATGGGGCTGACAGTCTGCTGAACGGTATAGCTTTGGCCTTCATGGTCGCGTTCAACCGTTTCGCCGGCCCAGACGTGTCCTCCCCGAATGGTGTTCCAGAGCTCGCGGTAGTAGCGGACACCCTGCTGTCCAGAGTTGAGGAAACGAGGGTTGTTGCCCACGACATCCTCCTTCACATGACCACTCAGAGAAAGCAGAGCCGCGTTGCACCAGACGATGCTGCCGTTGAGATCGGTAATGAATGCAGCGTTTCCTGCCGACTCCATCGCGTTGGCGAGCAGACGCCGCTGTCCCATCAACCTGATGTGATCAACCATGGTCACGACTGCTGACACCACGGCGACGAGGGGCACCGATTTCAGCTCCCTGTTCGAGAACATTTCCAGTACGTAGTCCTTATCAGCGCATTCAAACGGCCAGGACAGCACGTGGCTGACACTCTTGCGCTCAAGCGCCGCACGCCAGACCAGCATGCCCGCGTCGGCGGTGGATACCTGGACTGGCTTGTGAGTCCGAAGGGCATTGCCTGCTGGACCCTGGGACGTGAGGCCCTCGTCGAAGCGCTGCGGTACATGCTGCAGGTCCGTCCAGAGTTCGTTCTCTTCCGACCGCGCTATGATCTCCAGGACACCGCATGACGTCGCCTTGGAAATAGTCACCAAGCTCTGCTTGAATCGCTGACCAATCAGCGCGCACAGGGAATTCAGAATCTCTTGCTTGGGCTCGCCGTTCATCAGGCGGGGATACAGCTGCCCGAGCCAGGCAAGGATCTCAACCTGCGCAATGTCGTCGACAACGGCGGTGGCTGCTGAGTTGGAGACATTCATGGCGTTGTGGTCGATAGAAAGTGCATTCATGACGCCAGTGTTCACGACGACCCTCAGATCAGCATTGACCCACGTCAACATCCGCATGCAGGAGATCCGCAAACGATTGACGCGGATCAACGCATAGCCAGCCTGCAGATACGAGAATGTGCCCATGAGAAGCGTCTGTCCCCACTGCTTGACCCAGATCCGGTCGTTTTCACGATTTCTCCGGGCTTGACGATGGACGATCTCTCACTGCTCCCGCGCTTCCTCGTCAGTTTGGGGGTGGGGTTGCTGCTCGGGATTGAGCGCCAGCGTCGGCCGCATGCGAGTGCGGGAATGCGAACGTTCGCTCTGGCCAGCGTGATCGGAACCGCTTGCGCAATGCTGGCGCAGGAGACCGGGTCGGCCTGGCTTTTGCCAAGTGCAATTGTTTCTTTGGCGTTGGTGATGATCGCTGCGGATCTTTCCTTGCCCGCCGGTGAACAGACTCGGCACCGTGACACGACCACGAGCGTGGCGCTTGTGCTGTGTGCGATTTACGGCGCGATGCTTTGGCACGGGCATACACGCTTGACGGTGGCGCTGGCCCTGTTGACCGCGACACTGCTTTATTTCAAGACCAGGCTTCATGATGTGAGTGAGCACCTGTCGCATCAGGACATGGTGTCGTTCCTGCAGTTTGGCGCCATCGCATTTGTTGTGCTCCCTGTGCTTCCCGATCGCGGTTTCGGACCTTACGGCGTCGTGAACCCGCACAGCATCTGGCTGATGGTCGTACTGTTCACCGGAGTGGGGCTGGCGGGTTATGTCGCGCTGAGATTGGCGGGGAAGCGCCGGACCCCTCTCTTGTTCGGCCTGCTGGGCGGGCTGATTTCAAGCACGGCAACGACGCTGGCGTTCGCTCGAGCTGCTCGCAAGGACGAGCAACTCGCGGGCGGCGCCAAGCTCGTCATCTTGACCGCCAACTTGGTGATGCTGGCGCGCGTGGCAGGAATCACGGCAATTGTCGCGCCGGGTGCTTTACGCGCGATCCTGCCGTTGCTGGGTAC
>JALYJV010000376.1 GCA_030775105.1 Pseudomonadota bacterium
GAATCGGATTGGCAGCGCCTGCAGGCGCTGAGGCAAGACGGCTCGGTCAGTGAGTTTGACGAGGAGCATGCGCAAAGCCGCCGACTGACCACGCGCGCCGCGGCCGAGGCGGAGGCGCGCCAGCTCGAACTGGCGCGTAACCAGGTGCAGTACACAGTCCTGCGTGCATCGATCGGCGGCGTGGTCACAGGCCTGCGCTTCGAGAGCGGCCAGGTCGTCGCCGCGGGGCAGCCGGTGATCGCGATCGCGAACGAGGGCGAGCCGGAGATCGTCGCTGACGTGCCCGAGAATCATCTGGAAGCGTTCAAGACCGCGCGCTACAAGGCCATGCTCGCCAGTACGCCGGACGAAAGTTTCGAAGTCGTCCTGCGTGAGCTGTCGGCGCAAGCCGCAGCGCAGACGCGGACCTACCGTGCTCGCCTGAAACCAGCCACGACGCGGCAACTGCCGTTGGGTGCGACGGCGACGCTGGTAGCTGAAACCGCGGCGACCGACACGCAGACGGCGATCATCCCCGCCGCTGCGATCACGCAGATCCAGGGACAGGCTGCGGTGTGGGCCGCGCAGCCGGACGCCGGCACATCGACGGCAACCGTTGATCTGGTCACAGTCACCATCCACGGCTACCGCAACGACGACGTTTTGATCACCGGACCTGCCGCCGGATCGCTGGTGGTCACCGCCGGTGTACAGAAGATGGCCCCGGGCTTGCGCGTCGCGCTGTCCGGCACGGCTCAGGGGATCACCGTCAGCCAGAAGGCCGCGCCATGAAAACCTTCAACCTCACGGAATGGGCGCTGAACCATCGCGCCGTTGTCCTCTTCCTGATGCTCGTCGTCACGGTGGCGGGCGTACTCGGATTCGGGCGGCTCGGCCAGCTTGAGGATCCGAACTTCTCGGTGCCGTCGATGACGGCCATGGTGATCTGGCCCGGGGCGACTGCGCAACAGGTCCAGGATGAGCTGCTCAACCGCATGGAGAAGAAGTTCGAGCAGCTCGACAACTTCGAGAAAGTGGTGACCTTCGCGCGCCAGGGCTATGGCGGCATGACGATCACGGTCAAGGGTGGTACCACCAAGGCCGACCAGCAGGAGGCCTGGTACCAGGCGCGCAAGAAGTTCAGCGACCTTGAGCTCGAGCTGCCGGAGGGCGTCGTCGGCCCGATGTTCAACGATGAGTTCGGCGACGTGTATGGCCTGATGTACGCCGTCAAGGGTGACGGATTCGATCTTGCGGAGCTGGCCGACACGGCGGAGATTGCCAAGCGCAGCCTGCTGAAGGTGCCGATGGTCAAGAAGGTGGATCTGCTCGGCAAGCAGGCCGAGCGCATCTACATCGAGTTTTCGCACGAACGACTGGCCGCGCTCGGCATCCTGCCGCAGCAGATCGTCGAGAGCCTGCAGAGCCAGAATGCGGTCATTCCCGCCGGTTCGATCGATACCCGCGGCGACCGCGTGTACGTGCGCGTGAGCGGTCAGTTCCGCAGCGTGGACGACATCCGCAACCTGCCGATCGCCGCAGGCGGCCGCGTGATCCGCCTGGGCGACTTCACCACCGTCGCCCGCGGTTTCGAGGATCCAGCGAGCTATACGATTCGCCACAACGGCCAGCAGGTACTGATGCTGGGCGTGGTGATGACCCACGACGGCAATGTCGTCCGGCTGGGCGAAGCGATTGAGGCCGCCGTCGCCGACATTCAGAGCGAGCTGCCCCACGGCGTGGAACTGGAATTGGTCGCCGACCAGCCGACCACCGTAAAAGAGGCGGTCTGGGACTTCGAACGCGCGCTGGTCGAAGCCCTGGTCATCGTCGTGATCGTGAGCCTTCTGAGCCTTGGCTTGCGCACGGGCATCGTGGTCGCCCTGTCAGTGCCGCTGGTGCTCAGCATGGTGGCAGTGGTCATGCTGGCCATGGGCTGGAATCTGGAGCGCATCTCACTCGGCTCGCTGATCATCGCCCTCGGCCTGTTGGTAGACGACGCGATAATCGCCCTGGAAATGATGGTGGTGAAGATGGAGGGCGGCTGGGACAAGGCCAAGGCGGCTGCCTATTCCTACTCGGCGACCGCCATGCCGCGCCTGAGCGGCGCGCTGATCACGGTCGCCGCTTTCATGCCAATTGGCTTTTCGCTATCCACGACCGGTGAATATGCCGGTGGCATTTTCTGGATCGTCGGCGCCGCGGTGCTGCTGTCCTGGATTTGTTCGGGGATTTTCACGCCCTATCTCGCCGTCAAGATGTTGCCCAAGGATCTTGGTCATCACCACGGCGGCGGGGATCCGTATGACACGCCGGGCTACCGCAGGCTGCGGCGATGGATCGAGAAAGCAATTGCGCGCCGCTGGTGGATCATCGGGGCGACCTCCATCGCACTGGTGCTCTCCGTGCTGGGCGTCAAACTAGTACCGCAGCAGTTCTTTCCGAACAGCACGCGGCCGGAGTTGATCGTCGATCTGCGCGTAAAGGAAGGCGCTTCGTTCGAAGCGACCAGCGAGCAGGTACAGCGCATGGAGGAGGTGCTGGCCAAGGACGAGGACGTGCGCTATTTCACCGCCTACACCGGCGGCGGCGCGCCGCGCTTCTACCTCTCGCTCAACCCCGAATTGCCGAATCCGGGCTATGCCCAATTCGTCGTGATGACGCAGGACCTCGAGGCGCGCGAGCGCGTGCGCTCCCGCCTGATGGCCATGGTCGACGAGCAGTTCCCGCAAGCCTGGGTGCGCGTCACCCGCCTGGAGCTGGGTCCGCCGGTGGGCTACCCGGTGCAGTTCCGCGTGGTCGGTGCCGACACGCAGGTCGTGCGCTCAATCGCGCGCGAGGTAGAGCACGTCGTGGCCAGTCACCCGCAGACGCGCGACGTCCAGCTCGACTGGAACGACCCGGCGCGCACGCTGCGCGTCGATCTCGACCAGGAGAAGGCACGTGCCCTGGGGGTTGCCCCGGCCGATGTCGCCGTGGCTACGCAGTCGCTGATGCAGGGTGCGCCGCTGTCGCAGCTGCGTGAGGGCGAGGATCTGATCGACATCGTGGCCCGCGCAGTGCCTTCCGAGCGGCTCGACGTGGAGACGCTCAAGGACATCAACGTACACACGCGGCAGGGTACGGTCGTACCCCTGTCGCAGATCGCGCATGTCCGGCACGAGCTGGAAGAGCCGGTGCTGTGGCGGCGCAATCGCGACATGGCGATCACCGTGCGTGCTGACGTCAAGGACGGTGCGCAAGGGGTATCGGTCACGAAGGAGATCCAGCCGATGCTCAAGGACATCGAGGCCAGGCTGCCTTCCGGCTATCGCATTGACGTGGCCGGCGCGGTGGAGGAGAGCGACAAGGCCAATGCGGCGCTGCTCGCGGTGGCGCCGGTGATGCTGGTGACCATCCTGCTGATCCTGATGCTGCAACTGCAAAGCTTCTCGCTGATGACGATCGTGTTCCTGACTGCGCCGCTGGGCTTGATCGGCGTCGTCGGGGCTCTGCTGCTGTTCCAGGCGCCGTTGGGCTTCGTCGCGATTCTGGGTGTCATCGCGCTCTCAGGGATGATCATGCGCAACGCAGTGATCCTGATCGACCAGGTGCGGGCCGAGAGAGAGAACGGCAGCCCCCCCTGGAATGCCGTGGTCAATGCGGCGGTGATGCGTGCGCGCCCGGTGGTACTGACGGCGGCGGCGACGGCGCTGGCGATGATCCCGCTCACGAGCAGCGTGTTCTGGGGCCCCATGGCGATCGCCATCATGGGCGGCCTCACTGCCGCTACGTTCCTGACGATCTTCTTCGTGCCGGCGCTGTACGCAGCCTGGTTCCGGATCACCGCGGAAGCCACCACGCAAACGGATCGCGTCGTGCAGAACCCGGTGCTCGAGTCGTGAGGGGGAATGTACCGATCGTGGACATGAAAGTCATTGGACCGATGTTGTTC